>CALCGM010000422.1 GCA_937900985.1 uncultured Planctomycetaceae bacterium
CCAAGGCCGCCTGGCCGCTGATCCAGCCGATCTTTCAGGCCATCGCCGCCAAGGTGGGCCCGAACGGCGACATCCCCTGCTGCGACTGGGTGGGGCCGCGGGGTGCTGGCCACTATGTGAAGATGGTTCACAACGGCATCGAATACGGCGATATGCAGCTGATCTGCGAGGCTTACGCGCTGCTCAAGCACGGTGCCGGCCTCTCCAACGACAGCCTCGCCCACGTGTTTGACGAGTGGAACCGTGGCGAACTCGACAGCTACCTGATCGAGATCACCCGCGACATCTTCACGGTGCTCGATCCCGACGGGGATGGACACTTGGTCGACGCCATCCTGGATGCCGCCGGAGCCAAGGGCACCGGCAAGTGGATGAGCCAGCTGGCCCTCGACCTTGGCGTGCCCAGCACCCTGGTGACAGAGGCGGTGTATGCCCGCTGCCTCTCGGCCCTCAAGGAGCAGCGGGTGCGGGCAAGCCAGGTGCTCACCGGCCCCGATCTGCCCACCCACGACGACCCCCAGGCCTTCATCGAGCAGGTGCGGCAGGCCCTCTACGCCTCCAAGATCGCCAGCTACGCCCAGGGCTTCGTGCAGCTGGCAGCGGCCGCTGCCGAGCACGACTGGCCGCTCGACTACGGCTCGATCAGCATGCTCTGGCGGGGCGGCTGCATCATCCGGGCCCAGTTCCTCGAGCGGATCGCCGAGGCCTACCGGGAGCAGCCGGACCTTGAAAACCTGATGCTCGCGCCATACTTCACAGAAGCCCTCAGCAACGCCCAGCGGGCCTGGCGGCATGTGGTGGCCACGGCCGCGACGATCGGCATCCCGGTGCCCGCCTTCATGACGGCCCTGGCCTACTACGACGGCTATCGCCATGCCCGCCTGCCAGCCAACCTGCTGCAGGCCCAGCGGGACTACTTCGGTGCCCACACCTATAAGAGGGTTGACCAGGAAGGCACGTTCCATAGCGAGTGGCTCGATCTGCGTCGGCCGGTCTCGGAGGTGAAGCAATGAGCGAAGCATCAGCAGCATTTCTTGACGGACTCTTCGGGCTCTCCGGCAAAACCGCCGTCGTGATCGGCGGCACCGGTGTGCTCGGGGGCGCGGTTGCCGAGGGGCTGGCCAAGGCCGGAGCGTTTGTGGTGGTTGCCGGCCGCGGGGCCGACCGTGGCGAGGCACGCGTGGCCGCGATTCAGGCCGCCGGCGGTCAGGCCGCCTTTGCCAGCGTCGACGTCACCAGCCGCGAGAGCGTCGCGGCGCTCCTCCAGACCACCCTGCACACCACCGGCCAGGCCGACATCCTCGTCAACTGTGCGGGCGTCAACTCCGCCCTGCCCTACCTCGAGATTCCCGACGACGAATGGGAAAAGGTGATCACCACCAACCTGACGAGCACGCACCTCGGCTGCCAGATCTTCGGCGGCCACATGGCGGCCCACGGCGGCGGGGCAATCCTCAACATCGGCAGCGTGTCGGCCGACAAGCCGCTCTCCAAGGTGTTTGCCTACTCCGCCTCCAAGGCGGCCGTCGTCAACTACACCAAGAACGTGGCCCGCGAACTGGCCCCGAAGAACGTGCGGGTGAACGTGCTCTGCCCCGGCTTCTTCCCGGCTGAGCAGAATCGGAAGGTGCTCTCCCCCGACCGCATCGCCACGATCATGAGTCAGACGCCGATGGACCGCTTCGGCGAACCGGCCGAGCTCGTCGCCGCCGCTCTCCTGCTCGTCTCCACCGTCGGCGGCAGCTTTATGACCGGCTCCGAGGTCTACGTCGACGGTGGGTTTACCGGCATGCGTCTGTAGCCACATTCTGCTCCCCGCTTTGAGCGCTCAACCATGCCCCACACCATCGTGATCTTCGGCGCGTCTGGCGACCTCACCAGCCGCAAGCTCGTGCCGGCGATCTACAACCTGATGCGGTGCGGCAAGCTGCCACCCGAGACCCGCATCGTCGGCATGTCGCGGACGCCGCTGAGCGACGAGCAGTGGCGGGCGATGCTCGAGGAATCGACGCGGACGTTTGCGGGGGAGTCGCGGTTTGACGCGGAGACCTGGGCCACCTTTGCTGCCGGCATTCACTACCAGCCTGGCGACATTGAGGTGGATGCCGACTTTCATGCCCTGAAGATGCGGCTGGCCGAGATCGAGGGCAGCGGCACCGCCACCCGCGTCTACTACCTGGCAACCGCCCCGCGGTTTTACGAACCCGCCGTTGAGGCCCTCGGCCGCCACGGCATGGCGGAGGAGTCGCGGGGGGCCCGCCGGATCGTGGTCGAGAAGCCGTTCGGCACCGACTTGGCCACCGCCAAACAGCTCAACGCCTGCCTGCACAGCGTGTTTCACGAGAACCAGGTGTTTCGCATCGACCACTACCTCGGCAAGGAGTCGGTGCAAAACCTGATGGTGCTGCGGTTTGCCAACACGATCTTCGAGCCGGTCTGGGACCGCCGCTACATCGACCATGTGCAGATCACGGTGGCCGAAGAGGTGGCCGTGGGCCGTCGCGGTGCCTATTACGACACCGCCGGCGTCTTGCGGGACATGTTTCAAAACCACCTCCTGCAGCTGCTGATGGTCACCGCCATGGAGGCACCGGCGAAGTATCGCTCCGACACCGTTCGCAACGAGAAGGTGAAGGTGCTCGATGCGATCCGCGTGCTCACGCCGAACGAGGTTCCAGAGGCGAGCATCCGCGGGCAGTATGTCGGCTACCGGCACGAACCTGGCGTTCCGGCCGACAGCCAAACAGCAACCTTTGGCGGCATCCGTCTGGAGATCAACAACTGGCGGTGGCAGGGTGTGCCCTTCTACCTCCGCAGCGGCAAACAGATGAGCTGCCGCACCACGCAGATCGTGATCGGCTTCCGCCAGCCGCCGCTGCAGCTCTTCAGCGGCGGCATCCCGGTCCACGGGGAGGGCAACCGGCTGGTGATCCAGATCCAGCCTGCCGAGGGCATCCAGCTCCACTTCCACACCAAGGTTCCCGGGGCGGGCATGCGGCTGCGGATGACAGATCTCGACTTCAGCTACTCCGAGGAGTTTCGCGACCGGCTGCCAGAGGCCTACGAGCCGCTGCTGCTCGACGTGATGCAGGGCGACGCCAGCCTGTTTGCCCGTTCGGACGAGGTGGAGAAGTCGTGGCAGATCATCGATCCGTTCGTGGAAGCCTGGCGGGATCCCGCCGCCCCCCGCATCGACCTCTACGAGCACGGCGAGTGGGGCCCCGCATCGAGCAACCGCTGGATGGAAGCCCAGGGCCGCAGCTGGTTTG
>CALCGM010000423.1 GCA_937900985.1 uncultured Planctomycetaceae bacterium
TCCGTGGGCCACGAGGATTTGTCCGCTCATCTGAAACGCAGGAACGTAGGCCGGGCTGCAGCGTGCGAGGTCTTCGAGGATCTCCAGGCAGGGCTCCCATTCCCCGTCGGAATCCATGGCGAGGGCCAGGCTGTAGCGGAGAAACACGTCGCCGGGATCTTCCGCGAGCATCGCTTCGATTCGCTGGCGACGCGGGTTGGCGGGCGAGGGGCTGGGCTGGGTGGGGCTCTCGGGCATCGCGGGCTCCGGGGCTTGGGGGGCTGGGCGAGTCGGTGATTCAGTCGGAGGGTCAGGGCCTGCCGCTGCCGGCCGCCTTGCCGGTGGACGGTCGGATTTCGATCACACGACGGCCCTCGTCGACCACGGCGTAGAGCACCTCGTCGGTGCCGGCAGCAAGCCCGCTGGGCGCGTCGAGAGCCTGCACCAGCACCGCGTCGATCGCCTGCCGCCGGTTGCGGAGTGCGGCGTCGAGCCGCCAGAGGCCCGCTGGCTGCGGCGGGTCGACCGATGCCACGCTCCCGGTGATCACCCACAGGCGTCCGCTGCCCTTGGTGAAGCAGGCATCGCGGATATCGCGGAGGCCGGTGTCGAGCTGGAGCAGCTCCCAGCCAACGGGAGTGGCATACATCGCCAGCCAGTCTGTGGCAGGCAAACTCCCCTGCTCGCGTCTGTCCTCGCGGACCGCATTGGTGAAGAGAACCAGCTCGTCGGCGGGGCTCACCGAGGCGGCAGAAACGGTTGCGAATCCTGCGAGCTCCGGGCTGTGCCGGGTGCTGAAACTGCCCACGCGAACGCCGGCCACGGCCGCCCGCAGCACCGCCGGCGTGGTGCCGGAAAACGCCGTCAGGGCCAGCCAGTTGCGGGTGTGGCTGACCGTCAGGCATGCCGACAACTGAACCGAGGCGTCGGCTGCCTCCGCATCCGTCACGACCACCCGCTGCAGCGGCTCCGCGGCGTCGGCAGACTCAGGGGCCGCTGGGATCCGGTGGGTCGTGATGACGGGCGTGGGGGATGCTCGCAGAACGGCGACGACACTCGAATCGATGCAGCCGATACGGCGTCCTGGACCATCAGGAGACTCACCCGTGACCACCACGCGAGCGACACCGGTCGCGTCCCGTCCGCAGTCGATGCTGACCACAGTCATGCCATCAGCCGACAGCCCGTAGAGCCGCTGCCCATTGGGGGCCAGTGCGAGGTCGATCAGGCCTGTGGAGGCATCGCCAACGGTCCGCACGCTCACCGACCCGACCGCCGCAGAGTCGTCGGCCACGGCACACGCTGCCGACACGCCCAGGCAGAGTGCCCAGCCGAGGGCGACCGTGGCAGCGCACGACGGGGAGCCGAGGCTGCGAAGCCCACGCCGCGACGATTTAGGCCTGCGGCACGCCATGGGCCTGCTCCCACTCGTCGATCGCGGCCGCATGCTGCAGGGTGAGGCCGATCGCATCGAGCCCCTCCAGCAGGCTGCGACGGCGGAAAGCATCGATCTCGAAACTGCGTGAGAAGCCCGCATCATCGCTGATGGTCTGCTTTGTGAGGTCGACCGTCAGCTGGAAGGGCCCTGCCTCGCTGCGACGAAACAGCTCATCGACATCGGCCTCCTCCAGCCGGATCGGCAGGATCCCATTCTGGAAGCAGTTGGAATAGAAAATGTCGGCAAAGGTGGGGGCGATGACGACTCGGAAGCCATAGTCGCCCAACGCCCAGGGGGCATGCTCGCGGCTCGAGCCGCAGCCGAAGTTGCGGCGGGCCAGCAGGATGCTCGCGCCCGCCAGTTCGGCCGCATTGAGCTCAAAGTCTGGATTGGGAGAGCCGTCTGGGAGAAACCGCCAGTCGAAGAAGAGAAACTCACCAAAGCCCGTCCGCTCGATCCGCTTGAGGAACTGCTTGGGGATGATCTGGTCGGTGTCGACATTGGCCCGATCGAGGGCGGCAACGACGCCGGTGTGGATCGTGAACGGTTCCATGAGAGGGCGTGGGTCCTTTCTGCCGCTGCGTCGGCTGGGATCAGGCTTTCAGGATCAGGCTTTGTAGTTCCAGCCGCGAATATCGGTGAAACAGCCGGTGATAGCCGCCGCGGCGGCCATGGATGGCGAGACAAGATGGGTGCGGCCCCCCTTGCCCTGCCGGCCTTCAAAGTTGCGGTTGCTCGTCGAGGCACACCGCTCGCCAACCGCCAGGGTGTCGGGGTTCATCCCCAGGCACATGCTGCAGCCGGCTTCCCGCCAGTCGAAGCCCGCCTCGCGAAAGATGCTGTCGAGCCCCTCGGCCTCCGCCTGTCGCTTCACGCGGCCGCTGCCGGGAACCACCATCGCACTGACGCTGGAGGCCACGCGATACCCGCGAACCACCCTGGCCGCTTCTCGCAGATCTTCGATGCGGCTGTTGGTGCACGACCCAATAAACACGCGGTCGAGTGGGATGTCGACAATCTTGGTGCCACCTGCCAGGCCCATGTACTCCAGGGCTCGGGCAGCGGAATCCCGATCGGCGGCGGTTGTCAGGCTGGCAGGATCGGGGACGACGGCATCCACCCCGATCACCTGAGCCGGATTGGTGCCCCAGGTGACCTGCGGCACCACATCGGCCCCATTGAAGACTTCCGTGCGGTCGTAGTGGCAGCCTGGGTCGCTCGCCAGCTGCTCCCATGTCGCCACTGCCGCGTCAAAGTCCTGCGGAGCAAAGTCGCGGCCACGCAGATACTCGAATGTGGTGGCATCGGGAGCGATCATGCCGGCCCGCGCTCCCCCTTCGATCGACATGTTGCAGACGGTCATCCGCTGCTCCATCGACAGCCGACGAATGCAGGGCCCGGTGTATTCAATCACCGAGCCTGTCCCGCCCTCCGTCGAAATCTTCCCGATCAGAAACAGCACGAGGTCTTTGGCGGTGACGCCAGGAGCCAGCTCTCCTTCCACCCGCAGTTCCAGCGACTTCGGCTTGCTCTGCCGCAGCGTCTGCGTGGCCAGCACATGCTCCACCTCGCTGGTGCCGATGCCGAAGGCAAGCGCTCCGAGAGCCCCATGGGTCGCCGTGTGGCTGTCGCCGCAGACGATCGTCATGCCCGGCTGCGTCAGCCCCATTTCCGGGCCGATCACGTGCACGATTCCCTGGTCGGCATCGTCGAGCTCGAACAGCCGAACGCCAAACTCGCGCCAGCCGTTTCGCAGCGTGTCGATCTGCTGGCGGCTGATCGGATCCGCAATCGGCAGACCGCGATCGGTCGTCGGCACGTTGTGGTCTGGAGTCGCAAACGTTTTTCCCGGGCGGCGGACCTTGCGGCCCGCCAGCCTCAGGCCTTCAAACGCCTGGGGACTGGTCACCTCGTGAACGAGGTGCAGGTCGATGTAGATCAGCGG
>CALCGM010000424.1 GCA_937900985.1 uncultured Planctomycetaceae bacterium
CGGGGCTTGTGCGCCGGGTGCTTGGGGACAGAAACTTGATGGTGGTGTTGGTGTGGAGTGTGGCCTGGCCGGGTGAAGGAGCGAGTCGATGAACCGTCGTACTGTTGTGTCGCGTTGTGTGGGGATGGTCCGGGCGTTTTGCGTGCTGCTGGTGGCAGTCGCTGTGGCGATGCCCGCGGTGCGAGCCGAGGAAGACTTTGGTGACTTCAGTTCGGCCACGCTCACCGCCAAGGCCTGGGGGGCTGTTGGTGCCGGGAAGCTCGACACGGCCTTGGTGTTCACTGGCAAGTGCCGCGAGCTCTACATGGAGAAGGCACTCGAGCAGCAGGCGTCGCTCGACGGGTTTGCCTCCGACGAGGAAGCCCCGATGCTCTGGGCGCTCAACGATGTGGGCACCTGCCTGTTTATCGAGGGGCAGGTCTACGAGCAGCAGAAGGACAGCAAGAAGGCCTTGGCTGCCTACGAGCAGCTGGCCTCCAAACTCGGATATGCCCAGTGCTGGGATCCCAAGGGCTGGTTCTGGAAGCCGGCCGAGGCTGCGAACAAGAAACTCAAGGAGCTGGAGTTTGATGCGAAGCTTGAGTGAGGCCGTCACGGCCGCGGTGGTGCTGCTGATCGCGGGAGTGGGAGCCGCCGCCGAGGCGCCATCGCCAGGAGCGATTCCCGTCCGCATCGAGGGCAGCCCTGCTGAAGGCTTTCGGCTGCTGAGAGCCGGCAGGCCTTTTCGGATCCAGGGTGTCGGCGGCCATCAGCACCTCGACGTGCTTGTGGCCTGCGGGGGCAACACGATCCGCACCTGGGATGTCGACACGCTGCTCCGCGAGACCGACGGCGTGCGGCTGATCGACCGCGCAGCCAGCCTGGGCCTGGCGGTGACGGTGGGCATCTGGCTGGGGCATGAGCGGCATGGCTTCGACTATGGCGATCCGCAGCAGCTGCAGCAGCAGCGGCAGGCCGTGACGCGGGCTGTGGAGGCGCTTCGCGACCATCCCGCGGTGCTCAGCTGGGGGCTGGGAAACGAGATGGAGGGCCCCACGGGCTCCGGCGACAGCGAACAGATCTGGCAGGAGATCAACCGGCTGGCCGGTCTGATCAAGTCGCGTGACCGTGCGCATCCGGTGATGACGGTCGTCGCCAACATCAACCCGGCGAAAGTGGCAGCGATCCGGCAGCACGCTCCGCTGGTCGACATTCTTGGAGTCAACGCCTACGCCGGGGCCACCGGTGTGGGCCAGCAGCTGCGGCAGCTCGGCTGGCAGAAGCCCTACTGCATCACTGAATATGGCCTGCCGGGCCCGTGGGAAACGGAGCAGACCGCCTGGAACGCACCGGTTGAGCCGACCAGTCGGCAGAAGGCCGGGATGTACAACGCCGCCACTCGTGAGATCCTCGCCGATCCCGCGTGTCTGGGCGGCTACGCGTTTCTCTGGGGGCAGAAGCAGGAAGCGACCGCGAGCTGGTTTGGGATGTTTCTGCCGACGGGTGAAAAGACGATCACGGTCGATGCCGTGACCGATGCCTGGACCGACCGCTGGCCTGACGACCGGGCGCCGGTGCTGCGGGATGTGGAGATGCCGCTGGCTGGCAAGCGGCTCGCGGCTGGCACCACGCTTCGTGTCGTGGCCCGCTCGACGGATCCTGAGGGCGAGCCGCTGTCGTATGCCTGGGAGGTTCGTCGCGAGAGCAGCGATCGGAAGACGGGCGGCGATGCCGAGCGGAGGCCTGAGGTTGTGCCGGGGTGCATCGTCTCAGCCGACGACCGCGGCGTGGCCACCATCAGACTTCCGCGAGAGCCCGGCAGCTACCGGTTGTTTGTCACGGTTCGCGACGGCCACGGCTCTGGCAACATCGACAACTGGCCGTTTCAGGTCGGCTCAGGATCTCGCTGAGCTGCTGCCGGGCTGCTGAAGGTCACCAAGGCAGCTCCCACCACGGCGACCAGCAGACCGGCTCCAGCGAGGGCAGCGGGCGAGATCTCCAGCGTTTCCAGCGAGGTGCCAGCCAGCAGTGAAACGCCCACCGGCACGGCGTTGTGCACCGCATGGCAGAGGATGCCTGGCAGCAGACTGCCGGTGCGGATCGCCATCCAGCCGAGCACAAGGCCCATCGCAAAGGTGGTGGGGAGCCGCTCGGGCAGCAGGTGCACCACCGCAAACAGGGCAGCCTGGAGAACGACGGCGGCAACCTGCCGGCCGGCGGATGGCTGCTCTCCCTGAACCGCCGACAGCATCCAGCCCCGGAAGACGAGCTCCTCGCAGACCGCCGGGATCACGGCGAGCACGAGCACCACCAGCCACCATGGGGTGTCGGTGAGCAGGCTGCTGAGCCTGCCGGCAAGCGCATCGGCCGCCGCTGAGGGCGTGTCGCCCACCAGCCAGCGGATCGCCATTGCGCCGAGCAGGAAGAGGCCTGCCCCCAGGAGCGCCGCTCCGGGCAGCGACAGCCAGCCGCGGCCAGCTGGCCGCATCAGCCGCAGGGTTTCCACGAGGTCAACCCGCTGCCAGGCGATCACTGCAGCCAGCGGCAGCAGCATCGAGAAGAGCTGCTGCAGCGGCAGAGCGATGGCGAGGTTCTCCGGAAGCAGGCTCTGCACATACCACACGCCAGCGAGGCCAACGATGGCCGGGAGCACCCCTTGCAGTGGCGAGGGAAGGCGACGCTCGGGGGGCCGTTGGAGGAGACCGCCAGCAGCATCGGGCCCCCGGAAGATGATGTCTTCATCGGCCAGAGCGGCTGCCGTGGCCTTCAGCAGCAGCCAGCACCAGCCGACCGCCGCGAGCATCGTCAGGGGCAGCAGCAGTCCGATCGGTTCGCCGGTGAGCGCGAGCCTGGCCACCAGCACCTGCCCCGCCACGGGCATCGCCGCGATCGCTTCGCGTGGCAGCGGCATGGGCACAAGCCCCGCGGCCGCGAGCACGCTGACTGCCAGCATGACCGTGGTCAGGGCATGATGGGCCTCCTTGAGGCTTCGCAGCGACGAGGTGATCGCCAGGCAGGCGGCGGCCGCCACCGCCGCGAGCACCACCTGCGTGGCCACGGCGGTGAACACCGCTGCCGGGGAAGGGACGGCCGTCAGCAGCCCCTGCAGGTTTTCCGGAACGGCCCGAATGCCGACCGCCGCGGTGCCGCTGATCGCCACGAGGTTGGCCACCAGGGTGGCGAGCGTCACGGCGTAGACGGCAAGAAACTTTCCCCGGACCACCTCACCGATCCCGCAGGGTGCCACCAGCAGCGTTTCGATTGTGCCCCGCTCCTTCTCACCGGCGAAGGCATCAGCGGCAGGGTGAAACGCACCGGTGACGGTGAGCAGGGTCAGGATCATCAGCAGGCTGCTGGCGATTGTCGAGACCACGGAGCCGGCCTGGGCGACCGCGGTGCCGCCGCCGGTCTTGGGAGCCACGATCAACGTGACCGGCTCAAACACGGAGGCCGGCACCTGCAGCCTGGCCATCCGTTCGCGACGGATCGCATCGGCGAGGCTCTCAAAGACCGCTTCGAGATGGCCAATCGCGGTCTCTGCGTTGATCTCGGGGCTGGTGGCCCGCAGTGGCAGGCTCGCACCCCCGAGGGTCTGCAAGGCGCGAGCCGTTCCTGACGGCACATCGACCCAGGCATCGGCAGCCCCTGAGCGGACCTGTTCGATGGCGTCGTCAAGGCTGGCCGCGATCGACACACCCAGCGACGATGGCCAGCCGTCGGCCGACTTGAGCGACGAACGGTCGGGAGCATCGCGAAGGTCGACCAGTCGCGCGGCCACGGCCGCCGCATCCTCCCCCGAGAGCAGCAGCTTCAGCTCGATCGGCTGCTGGGCGCCATCGAGCTGCTCAAGCGCTGTCCGCAGTCCGAGAACCGTCGCCAGCGCCACGATCGGATAGGCGATCAGCGGCAGCAGGAAGGTGATAAACACCGCCCGGCGATCGCGGACAAACTCCAGCAGGTCACGGCGGGCGATGGCCGATGCCGGCGATAGTGGTGACGCGGGCGTCATGAGGCCACCGCGCGGTAGAAGGCATCTTCGATCGAGTCTTCGGAGGGCTCGAGCAGTTCGTCCCGCGTGCCACGGGCCACGATGCGGCCGGCATGCATGATCACAAAGCGGTCGCAGCGGCGCTCGATCTCGTGCAGCCGATGGGTGGACAGCAGGATGGCCCGGCCTTCACTGCGGAGCGTCGCGAGCAGGTCGAGCAGCTCACGGGAACCGAGCAGATCCACCGCGGCGGTTGGCTCGTCAAACACGAGCACAGGTGGCTCGTGCACGAGGGCGCGGCCGAGAGACACCCGCTGCCGCTGGCCGCTGGAGAGCCGACCAGACGGACGGTCTGCGTAGCCGGTCATCCCGAGTGCCTTGATCAGCCGCTCGACGGAGCTCTCAAGGTCCGCGGGGGCGATGCCATGCAGCCTGCCGTAGGAGGTGAGCGTTTCCCGAGGGGTGAGCCGGTCGGGAACGCCGGTGGTGGCCGACACATAGCCGATCCGTCGCCGCACGCCGAGCGGATCCTCGCGAATGTCGACGCCATCGACGCTGGCCGTGCCCGAGGTGGGCTTGAGCAGCGTGACGAGCATCCGCAGCAGCGTCGTCTTGCCAGCGCCGTTGGCACCGAGCAGGCCCACCGTTTCGCCGCGGTGCACGTCGAAAGAGACCCCATCGACCGCCCGCACGACACTGCCGTCGCGGGCCTGATAGTGTTTCACAAGATCGACGACAGCGATTGCCGGCAGCTCCTGGGGCTCGCCAGCGACAGCAGATCGCGGATCTGGATCGGTCACCATCGACTTGCCTGCCTCACACACGCCGTGGTGATCAGATTTCTTCGCTCGGCGGAAACTGTCGCCGCTCCACAATCACAACCGCAAGCCCGAGCAGGAGCGTAACCAGCAGCAGCACTGCGAGCACCTGCACCGAGGGCGGCTGGGTGTCGATCAGCAGCTGCACCTCGGCGGGCAGCCGCCGCCTCCAGCCCATCCCCTCGACCAGCAGGCTCCGCAGCCGCAGGCTGACGGTGGCCTGATTGATCACCGCCGGCAACAGGCCCGCGAGGTATTCCACCACCAGCGCCAGGCCCACGCTCGCCACCATCGCCCGCTTCGGCACGATCACCGCCGGCAGGGCAAAGAGCGCTCCACGGCCAGCCGCTGAGAGCACGATCAGGCCAAGCATCACGGAGAACACCCGCACAGGCTCCTCCGTGCCCGAAACCAGCACCGCGGGAATCAGCGCGAGGGTTCCCACGCTCGTCGTCCAGATAACGGCTGCGGCAAAGGTTCCCAGGATCATCGCCCGACGGCCGTTTGGTCGCACCGCCACATGAATCCAGGTGCCGCGCTCAAGCTCATCCGCAACCACAGGGCACATCGTGACCAGCAGGGCGAGCACGCAGACCGCCTCGGGCACCAGGGCGTAGATCAGCAGCGCGGCGAGATCCCGCTCGATGGGGAAGCCGGCAGTGCGGCCCACCGCAGCCACGACAGCTGCGGGGAAGAGGATGCCGATGGCGGCGACAGCGAGCCGGGAGCGGGTGAGCATCCGCCGCAGCTGAAACTCAGCGATCGTCACTGCCGATGTGAGCAGCGATGCAACCGGCGGGCTCCCCGCATCCGGTCCACGGGCGTCTGCAGCATCAACAGCAGCCATCACACGCCTCCTCGATGCAGTGACACGAGCCGACCAAACACGCCTTCGAGCGAGCGGTCGTCGGGAACCACCTCCCGCACAGCGATCCCGTCATCGATGGCGGCCGCCGTGATCCGTTCGGCAAGCACGCCAGCCTGTCGCGTGCCGATGATCAGCGTGTCGTCGCGTTCGAATCGCAGGCTGCGGGCGTCGTCGCCGCGGCAGACGATTTCGGCAAGCCGTCGGGGCTTGTCGCAGACCACACGAACCTCGGCTGG
>CALCGM010000425.1 GCA_937900985.1 uncultured Planctomycetaceae bacterium
ATGGAGCCTTGCCGCAGGAAACGGCTTCCCGAGAGATCGCGGCCGATCATCCCGCCGATGGTGGTCACGGCCGTCGTGGCCGGGTCGGGGCCGAGCATCCGTCCAAACCCGGCGAGCCGCCGATCGAGCTCGGCGGCCACCACCCCCGGCTGCACCCGCACCGTCCCCGCCGACTCGTCGATCGCCACCACCCGACGCATCAGCCGTGAGGTGTCGATCACGATGCCAGGACCGATGGCCGACCCCACGAGATTGGTGCCGGCCCCGCGGGGATGCACCGTCAGCCCCTGCTCACCGGCCCAGCGAACCGTGGCCGACACATCCGCAACCGTTCGCGGCCGCACCACCCCCAGCGGCATCCGCTCAAACAGGCTCGCATCGGTGGCATACAGCGAGCGGGTGACGTCGTCGCAGCGGACCTCCCCTGAGACGATGCCCCGCAGGTCTTCCTCGATCCGCCGGGGTTCGTGTTCCATGGGGTCGCTCAGCCATCAGGAGCTGCGGGCAGTCATCTGCCGATGCTTTTCGTGCGTTTCGAGGTTGAACGGCTCATGTCGCTGCGTGACCCCGGGGCCGCGATACCGGGCGCCGCAGCGGTAGCAGGTCAGGCAGTCGGTAAACACCAGATAGAGCACCGCGTCGATCGCCGCCGTCGCGAAGAGAATGCCGTAGGTCCAGAAGCGGTAGGCAAAGCCCCAGGCCACGCAGCTCGCTGCCAGCCCCACCACGACAATGCCCACGCCCAGCCTCTGCGGAAAATCCTTCCGCACAAACAGCTCGTGGCTGGGGCAGACGACGCACCGGCGGACGTGGCTCGCCTCGATCGCTTGGGGCGGAATCGCGATCGCATGCCCGCAGCCGCTGCAGACGAGCGCGTCTCGCTGCTCGATGTCGTCGGCTCGATTGTCTCGCCCACACTCCGGGCAGCGGTAGGTGATCTGCATCACGAGGTCCGTAAAAGGCGGCCCGAGGCCGCAGGTGTGTCAAACCGGCCAGCCGGCGGGTTCGCTCAGGAGCTGGGCTGTGAGCTCACCGACGATCGCCGCCAGACAGGCGACATACAGGATACCTGTCGCACTCTGGGTGTTGGGAATCTCCAGGGTTCGCCGGCTCATCACCAGGAGCACCGGAAGCCCCATCAGCCCGGCAATCCACCGCAGCCCGCCGAGGGCCGCCGTGGCCGGGTCTGCGAGGAGCCCCAGCAGCGTGGGCAGCCCAGCGATGGCGATCACCATCTCCAGCCCCCAGGCGGCGAGCGTCCAGAGCACCATCGTCTGCAGGATGTCGACCCGCATACCAGGGGCGTTGAGATACCAGTGGCCCAGCAGCATCGCATGCACGCTCAGGCCGATCACCAGGCCGGCAGAGAGCGCCGCGGCAGCCCCGACAAAGCCTTCTGCAGCGGTTTCTGGAGCAGCCCCCGATGCAACCGTCGCAGCCGCCAGGGCCAGCGTCACGACCAGCGTGCAGCCAATGGCCACCCCTCGCCGCGCCGCAAGCCAGCCGATGCCGCCCAGCCACGAGGCCACCGCCGCCACACCGCAGGCCCCACACACGAGGCCGACCGGCCAGGCCGTTGCCGCGGCCAGCGCCGCGAGCGTCGCCAACCCCATCACCACCAGCAGGTTGACGCGAAAGAATCCAGCAGGCACGTCGCCGGCTGGTGTGAGCAGCAGGCCCACCGCCATGCCCCAGCCGAATCGGCAGAGAAACGAAACCAGCAGGGTCATCGTCGTTCCCTTCCAGCCGCCGCATGCCAGAGCGTCGTTGGCACAGCCTCGCGGCTCATCCGCCACGCCCCCCGTAGATCAGGGCCATCACCTCGGAACGGCTGGAGAGGTTGGAGCGGAAGATGCCCTTCATCGCCGACGTCACGCAGAGGCTTCCGGGCTTCCGCACCCCGCGGATCGTCATGCAGGTGTGCGAGGCTTCCACCACCACCGCCGCCCCACGAGCGCCGAGTTCGTCAATGATCAGGTCGGCAATCGTTTCGGTCATCCGCTCCTGCACCTGGGGCCGGCGGGAAACGACCTCCACCACACGGGCGAGCTTGCTCAGGCCGACCACCCTCCCCTCGGGCATGTAGCCGATGTGGGCCTTGCCCATGAAGGGCAGCAGGTGGTGCTCGCAGATGCTGTTGAAAGAGATGTCGCGGACCAGCACGATCTCGTCGTACTTCTCGGTGAA
>CALCGM010000426.1 GCA_937900985.1 uncultured Planctomycetaceae bacterium
AAGCGGCTGGGCGTTCCGCTGGTGAGCGTCGACCACCAACACTTCCTGCTCGCCTACGATCTCGCATGCCTGCCGTGGTCGCTGCGGATGCAGGCCTGGCTGATGAGCAACGCGGTGTGGATGTATGTCTCGGAGCCCAACGACACGGTGATCTCCGCATTTTTTCAGCCTCCGCTGCGGCGAGGCTGGGAGCATGCGGTGCAGGTCGGGCCGCTGGTCCGCCGCGAGATCCTCGCCCAGCAGCCGTCGGATCAGGGCTTCATCCTCAGCTACCTCAGGCGGCACACACCTTTCGAAACCATTGCGGCCCTCGCCGACTGTGGCATGCCGGTGAAGGTCTACGGGCTTGGCCATCGCGAGGGCGTCGGCGGTGTGTCTTTCCATGCGATCGACGAGACACGGTTTGTCGAAGACCTGGCAAGCTGTCACGCCGTCATCTCCGCAGCGGGCAACCAGCTGATCGGCGAAGCGTTGCAGCTGGGCAAGCCGATGCTGGTGCTGCCTGAGCGGGCCCACGCCGAACAGCTGATGAACAGCCACTTCCTGGAGAACATGGGCTGCGGCAGTTTCTCGCTGCTCGAGGCGGTGGGGCCGCGGGTGATCCACGACTTTCTCAGCGGGCTCGACCGCTTTGCGGCGCCGCTCGACCGGGTTCGCGGCCGGCTCGATGGCACCGATCGCGTGGTTGAGGTGATCGAGCACCGGCTGGTGCGGCAGGTCAGCGATGCCGCCTGAGGCAGTCCACCATGGCTCGCAGGGCCCGGCCTCGGTGGCTGATCATCGCCTTCACGTCGGCCGCAATCTCACCGAAGCTGCGGTGATACTCCGGCACGAGAAACAGCGGGTCGTAGCCAAACCCGCCGCCGCCATGGGCCTCGCGATCGATCCGTCCATGACACTCGCCTGATGAGGTCGCCACCACGCGGCCGTCTGCTGCGGCCAGGGCCATGTGGCAGGCGTAGTGGGCGGTGCGGCGAGCGTCGGGAACGTCGGCAAGTTCGCTCAGCAGGAGCGCGTTGTTGGCCGCATCGTCGGCAGCCGCCCCCGCGAATCGGGCTGAGTAGACGCCGGGCCTGCCATCGAGTGCGTCGACCACCAGCCCGCTGTCTTCAGCGAGCACCGGCAGCCCCAGGGCCACCGCCTGCTGCGTCGCCTTGAGGGCAGCATTTTCCGCAAACGTGCTGCCGGTTTCCTCAACCTCAACGGCCGCCTCAAAGCCATCGAGCGAGCGGCAGTCGATCCCCAGCGGGCCAAGCAACGCCACGAGCTCCCGCAGCTTCCCGGCATTGCGGGTTCCCAGCACGAGCCCCTTGGAAAGATCGATCGACGCGGCCACCGTCATCATCATCGCCGCCGGTTGGCAGGCATCCGCGGCACGTCAACCGGCTTTGGCTGAATCTCAAGCAGCACGCCGTCAATCGACCGCGGCATGATCTCGCCCTGGGCCAGCTTCTCCGGATCGGCACCGAGCTTCTCCGCCACCTTGGCGATCCCCGGGTGAATCACCTGCCGGCCATCAGCCGCAGGCACCGTCAGCTGCTGGAAACTTCCCACGCAGACCATGCTCGACTCGCGATCGTGAAACTCCCATGCCTCGAAGCCACGGCGGCGGAGGGCTTCGGTCAGCCGGTGCGCGGATTCGGCAGCCTCGACGAGTCGGCTTTCCAGCTCGACGCTCTCGCCCTGCTCGATCGCCTTCTGGTCAAACGTGCCCGCCCCGGTGAAGAGGGCCACCCGCACGCTGTAGCGGCCAGGGCAGTCAAGCAGGCTGTTTTCCACGCCAGAGTTCATCTCCAGCACGAAATCGTCGACCTCAGGCCGCGAGAAAAACTCTTCCGGCAGCAGCGGATTGGGAATCACGAAGGCCATGTGCATCGGGCCTTTGGATGCGTTGCTTTCCAGCCCGATCATGCGGCGGAAGTCGGAGAAGGCCCGGCTCTTCGCCTTGCCACTGGTCAGCGTCTCCGGCCGCAGCGACTTGACTTTGGTGAGCATCTTCTGCCCCCGCGGATCGTCGTACGACGAAAAATCACCAACGAGCACCGCCACCTCAGTCACTTCCGCAGCGTTGGCATACCGCATCCGCTTGGGCGTGCCATCAGGATTCAGGCCCAGGCCAGCCTGCTCGCCGGTGTAGTCAGACGACGTCTCCAAGGTGTAGGCCTGCAGCTTGTAGCGACCTCGCAGCTCGTGCACGAGCGAACGGGCATCTTCGCGAGCACTCTCGCCTCGAAACGTCGAAGCGAGCACCAGCCACGGACCATCGTTTTCCGCCAACGGAAACATCGCCGTCGCGTCGATATCGCCGCTGGAAAACCAGGATGTCGGCAGCCA
>CALCGM010000427.1 GCA_937900985.1 uncultured Planctomycetaceae bacterium
GCCAAGCTGATGGTCGACATGGCCCACTATGCGGGCCTCGTCGCTGCTGGCATCCACGACAACCCGGTGCCGGTTGCCGACTTTGTCACCAGCACGACGCACAAGACGCTGCGTGGGCCGCGGGGCGGCATTGCCATGTGCCGTGAGGAGCATGCCAAGGATCTCGATCGCTCGGTCTTTCCCGGCACGCAGGGCGGGCCGCTTGAGCATGTGATCGCTGGGAAGGCAGTGGCCTTTGGTGAAGCGCTCAAGCCGGAGTTTCGCGAGTATGCCCAGCAGGTCGTCGCCAACGCTCGCGTGCTGGCGGAGAGCCTGCGTGAGGGGGGGCTGCAGATCGTCAGTGGCGGCACCGACAACCACCTGGTGCTCGTGGATGTGACGCCGGCCGGACTGGGCGGCAAGCTCGCCGAGGCAGCCCTCGATCGCTGCGGGATCACCTGCAATAAGAACATGATCCCCTTCGACGAGCGGAAGCCGATGGATCCCTCGGGCATTCGTCTTGGCACGCCCGCCCTGACCACCCGCGGCATGGGAACCGACGAGATGCGGCAGATCGCCCGCTGGATTCTGGCCGTGCTTGCCGCTCCCGAAGATGAGCCGGTGCTGGCCGCGACCAAGCGGGAGGTCGTGGAGATGGCCGAGCAGTTTCCGGTGCCGGCGGCCAGGCTCGAGGCGGGCCTGGAAGCGGTTGAGCAATGACCCCCCCGGAAACGTCGGTCCCTTCGGCTGGCGAGAGCCGTGTCGTCCGAGTGGGCCTCGTCCAGTCGGCCTGCACGTCCGACCGTGAGGCCAACGTGCGGCAGGCCCTGGCGGGAATCGCTGAGGCGGCGGCAGCCGGTGCGGAGGTTGTCTGCCTGCAGGAGCTCTTCGCCGGGGAGTATCCCTGTCAGGCGGAAGACCATGCCCGCTTCGAGGAGGCCGAGAGCGTGCCGGGGCCGTTGACCCAGCAGCTCTCCGACGCCGCCCGGCAGCATGGCGTGGTGCTCGTGGGGAGCGTGTTTGAGCGACGGGCCCCCGGGCTCTTCCACAACACGGCGGTGGTGCTGGAGGCCGATGGGCAGCTCGCCGGCACCTACCGCAAGATGCACATCCCCGACGATCCACACTACTACGAGAAGTTTTTCTTCACCCCCGGCGACACCGGGTTTTGTTCGATTCCAACCAGCCGGCTGGCCGTGGGGCCGCTCGTCTGCTGGGATCAGTGGTATCCCGAGGCCGCTAGGCTGACGGCGATGGCGGGGGCGGAGACGCTCTTTTATCCCACGGCCATCGGCTGGCTCGATGGCGAAGACGACCTTCACGCAGCCCAGTATGAGTCGTGGGACACGATGCTCAGGAGTCATGCGATTGCCAACGGCGTGTTTGTCGTCGCCGTCAACCGCACTGGCCGAGAAGGCCCGCTGCGATTCTGGGGGGCGAGCGTGGTCTATGCCCCCAGCGGTGAGCTGCTCGCCAAGGCCTCGCACGATCAGCCGCAGGTGCTTCTGGCGGACTGTGACCTCGCTCGCATCGAGTGGTCCCGGACGCGGTGGCCTTTTTTTCGTGACCGCCGAATCGATGCCTACGGCGGCCTGCTCACCCGGTGGGGGCAGTGAGCATGCCGATGGAAACGCCGGCCTCGCTTGGCTACCGGCTGGCTGCGGAATGGGAGCCGCAGGAGGCCGTCTGGCTGTCGTGGCCGCATCGGCTGGCCACCTGGCCGGGGCACTTTGAGCCCATCCCGGAGGTGTTTGCCGACGTGGCGCGGCGGATCGCGGCGACAGGGCAGCCCGTGAAGATCGTGGCCGCAGGGCCGCCGCTGGCCGAGGCGCGGCAGATGCTTGGTGACGTCGACGGCGTGGCGCTGGTAGAGCTGCCGACCAACGACTCCTGGCTTCGTGATTCGGGGCCCGTCTTTCTCTCCCCTCAGCCTGGCCGTGAGGCTCTGCCGGCGGCGGCGGTGGCTTTTGGCTACAACGCCTGGGGCGGCAAGTATCCTCCCTGGGACGACGATGCCGCCCTCGGCGGGCGGATCGCGGCATCGCTTGGGATGCGGGTGTTTTCAGGGCCGCTTGTGCTTGAGGGGGGCGCGATCGACACCGACGGGGCAGGCACCCTGCTGGCCAACCGTCTGTGCGTGGTGGACGAACGCCGCAACCTGGGCAGGTCGGCAGACGAGATTGCAGCGCAGCTCGGTGACTCGCTGGCAATCGAGCGGGTGATCTGGACGGTCGGAGACCTTGCCGGCGACGACACCGACGGCCATATCGACCAGCTGGCCCGTTTTGTTGCCCCGGGGCGTGTGCTCGCGGCTCGCCAGCCCGATCCGCTCGATCCCAACCATGGCTCGCTTGCAGAAAACCTGGCCATCCTGACGGCAGCACGGGATGCCACCGGCAAGCCTCTGGAGGTGGTCCCGGTCGACCTGCCGCGGCGATTCTGCCGGCACGGCGTGCAGCTGCCAGCCAGCTCGCTCAACTTTCTGGTGATCAACGCGGCCGTGCTGGTTCCTGTATTTGGAGATCCGGCGGACGAGCCGGCCCTCCGCACGATTGAAGGCTGTTTTCCCGGCCGTTCGATCGAGCCGGTGGACTGCCGCGACCTCGTCTGGGGCCGCGGGGCCGTGCACTGCATCACCCGAGATCAGCCGCGGTGGCCTCCTGGTTGAGCCGCCACAGCCTCGGAAGGCAAAGTCCGGCCTTGCCTGCCGCCGCTGGCTGCGGGACATTCTTGGTGCGGAGCGTGGCCTGCGGGACGGCCTTGAGAGGAGACAGAGATGGAATCGCTGGCAAGCGGTGTGCATGGGTTTGTGACGCTGCTGGCCCGGCTGATGCTCGTGGCGATCTTCATGCTCAGTGCCCTGGGCAACAAGATTCCCCAGTTCAGTGAGACGGTCGACTACATGGCCACTGAGGGAGTGCCCCAGCCGAGGCTGGCCCTCTTTGGGGCGATCGCGCTGCTGCTGCTCGGAGGGCTCTCCGTGATCCCGGGAGCCTGGACACGCATTGGCGCGAGCTTCCTGTTTGTGTTCCTGGTCGCCGCCACCTTTTTCTTCCACGACTTCTGGAGCTTCGGCGACCCGGCGCAGGCACAGCAGCAGCAGGTGCAGCTGATCCACTTCATGAAGAATGTGGCGATCGGCGGTGGGCTGCTGATGCTGGTGGGCTTTGGGCCGGGCCCGTGGAGCGTCGATGGCTGGATCGCGATCAAGGAAGCCGAGGCTGCCGGAGCGACCACCCGTCCGAAACGGTCATCATCCAAAGACAAAGACAAGGCCAAAGACACCTCCAACGAGTGAGTGGAGGCGATGTCGGAGGCTACCCGAGGGGAGCGAAACCGATGGAATACCGCGATGGTCGCCGACAGGCCCTGAGACTCATCCTGGCAGGAATGCTGTTGTCTGGTTCCCATGCCACGCTCACCGCCGCCGAGGAGAAGCCCGTGATGCATGCCCCCACCGTGAAGCCGTTTGGAACGATGCCCGACGGCCGCGACGCCCATCTCTACGTGTTGGAAACACCTGGTGGATGGCGGGCCACGGTCACCGATTACGGCGCCATTCTGACGAGCATGACGGTGCCGCTGGGCAAAGGTGGCCCCGTCGATGTCGTGCTGGGCTTCGACTCGCTCGAAGGCTACCTCGCCGGCCATCCCTACTTTGGTGCCAGCTGCGGCCGCTGCTCCAACCGGATCGCTGGCGGCCGCTTCAACCTGGGGGGCAAGCAGTTTCAGCTGGCCACCAACAATGGCGAGCACCATCTCCATGGTGGTGACGTCGGCTTCGACAAGAAGCTCTGGAAGGCGGAGCCGAAGCTGACCGATGCCGGACCGGCGGTCACCTTCCGCCTGGTGTCGCCCGATGGCGACGAAGGCTATCCGGGCGAACTCGCCGTTGAGACCACCTACACGCTCACCCCAGCGGGTGAACTGGTGATCGACATGCAGGCGACGAGCGATGCGGCGACCGTCTGCAACATGGTTCACCACTCGTATTGGAACATGGCAGGCCAGGCCTCAGGGTCGATCCAGGGCCAGCAGCTGACGGTCAACGCTGATCGCTACCTGCCGGTTGACGAGGGCTCGATCCCCACCGGCGAGCTGGCTGCGGTTGAGGGGACGGCCTTCGACTTCCGGCCTGAGCGAAAGCCTGCCGCGACGCTTGCCGCTGCCATCGACGCCCTGCCCGCCTCGGCCGACGGTGCCAATCCAGGGGGTGTCGACCACAACCTCTGCATCCGAGGGTGGCAGCCGGATGGAACGATGCGAGCGATCGCGGTGCTTCGCGACCCCGAAAGCGGCCGGACCCTTGAGATCGAGAGCAATCAGCCGGGCGTTCAGGTCTACACCGGCAACTACCTCGACGGCAGCCTGACGGGCAAGGCAGGGGCGGTGTATGAGAAGCATGCTGGCCTCTGCCTGGAAACGCAGTGCTTCCCGGACGCGATTCATCACGTTGGCGAGAAAGGCTGGCCTGCCGTGATCCTCGAGCCCGGGCAGACCTACCATCACCGCATGGTGCACCGCTTCGGCAGCGGGAACGACTGAGGCGAGCCGCCCGGCTGGCATGAACCGCGATTTCAAACAGGAGGGCCTCCGTTCCCAAGCAGGAACGGAGGCCCACACTGTTGTGACCACAGCCGCTTGGGGCTGTTTGACTGTCGGGGGGAGGCCCTACCGCACGCGATCGAGCGTCCAGCGACCGCCCGAGTTGCCGCCGGCACCCATG
>CALCGM010000428.1 GCA_937900985.1 uncultured Planctomycetaceae bacterium
GCCAGCAGGTCGAGCCGCACGTGGTCGTCGCTGGCCAGGCAGGCGGCGATGCTGAGCATGCCCAGGAAGGCGTAGAGCTGCCAGTGGAGCTCCTCGAGCCAGACGAGGCTCACCCCAACCGCGTAGCGCAGCAGCACATGCACCACAATCGCAGCCGACAACGGGAGAAACACCGCGGCCCCTGCCCGCCCGCAGGCAAGCACGACGCGGTCGAGCAGCGTCGCGAGGTGCCCTGCCGCCCCGCTCATGGCTGCTTCGCCGGCTGCTCGCCGCGTTCGACCGCAGAATCCCGTGGCATGAAGGCCAGCTCGCTCCACACCCGATAGTCGTCGCGGAAGGCCTGCAGGCTCGCCCAGACCTCGGCAAAGAACGGGTCGCGGGCCGCCTCTCGCTCGGCCACGCCCCGCCACGATTCGGCAAAGACGGTGAGCATCTCCGGCGACCAGGTGCGGTTTTGCACGTGCCGCTCCGTGACGTTGCGGCGGATTGCCGCGGCCTGCATGCCCTCGGTGCGGGCAAAGCTGTCGAGCATCGCCGCCTTGCAGGCATTGCGGAGCACCGCCTGATCGGCCACAGAGAGCGCCTTCCAGACGGTCTTGTTGATCAGCAGCTCCAGGATCGTCGCCTGCTGATGCCAGCCGGGGTAGTAGTTGTAGGGAGCGGCTCGGTAGAAGCCGAGCTTCTCATCGATTGCGGGCATTGAATACTCAGTGCCGTCGAGCACGCCTTTCTCCAGCGCCTGAAAGATCTCGCCGCCAGGGATCACGCTCACGGCCACGCCGAGGTCTTGCATCACCTGGCCGCCGAGCCCGTAAAACCGCATCTTGAGGCCCTTGAGATCCTCCACGGACTCAATCGGCCGACGAAACCAGCCGCTCGTTTCTGCTGCCAAAAGCGCGCAGGGCAGCGGCACCACATCGAAGCCCGCCTCGTCATACATCCGCTGCTCAAGCTCGAGCCCGCCGCCGTGGTACATCCAGGCAACGTATTCGCCCGCCTCGGGGCCAAACGGCACCGAGCTAAACAGCGGGGCTGCCGGCATCTTGCCCGCCCAAAACCCTGCCGGCCCGAAGCCGCTCTCCACCGTGCCGGCCGACACCGCGTCGAGCATCTCCAGTGGTGGCACGAGCGCACCGGGCTCGTGGACCACCATCTCCACCCTGCCTCCGGTCATCTCCCCAACCTGGGAGGCCACGAAGAGCACGGCATCACCGAGGCCGGGCAGGTTGGTGGGCTGGCAGGCAGCCACCTTCAGCTCCACCTTGAAGCCCCCACCCCCAGCCCCCGAGGCCGCCCGCCCCGCTCCCACCGGTTCGCAGCCGGCCAGCACGGTCAGGCACACGATCGGGAGGCAGAGGAGACGGGCAAAAACCATCACTGTCGCTCCGAGTGGACCGGGCCGTGGCGCGGGCGGGGCAGCACGAGGCCCCTCGCCCGCATTCTACTGAAGCAGGCGGCAAATCGGCGGATGCCGCGGATGGATTCCGATGCCACCGGGCTGACGGTACGCTAGCCACATGAGAACCATCGAAATCTACGATACGACCCTGCGGGATGGCTCCCAGGGCGAGGGCGTCAACTTCTCACTCGAAGACAAACTGGCGATCACCCGCCGGCTGGATGAGGCAGGCGTCGACTTCATCGAGGGTGGCTACCCGCTCTCCAATCCCAAAGACGCCGAGTATTTCAAGCAGGCCCGGGAGCTGAAGCTCGCCCATTCGCGGGTGGCGGCCTTCGGCATGACCCGTCGCCGCGGCATGGCGGCCGCCGACGACCCTGGCATGAAGGCCCTGCTCGACGCCGGCACGAGCGTGATCACGATCGTGGGGAAGACCTCGGCGTTCCACGTGGCCGAGGTGCTCGGTGTGTCGCGGGAGGAAAACCTGGCGATGATCGCCGACACGGTTTCCCACCTCACCAAACAGGGCCGCGAAGTCTTCTACGACGCAGAGCACTTCTTCGACGGCTGGAAGCTCGACGCCGACTATGCCCTGGCAACCATCCGAGCGGCCGCTGAAGCAGGGGCCACCCGGCTGGTGCTCTGCGACACCAATGGCGGCACGATGCCCGCCGAGATTGCGGAGATCGTGACGCTCGCGGCCGCGGTCGGCACCCCGCTGGGCATCCATTGCCACAACGACTGCGACCTTGGCGTGGCCAACACGCTGGCGGGCATCGCCGCCGGCTGTGTGCAGGCGCAGGGCACGATCAATGGCGTGGGCGAGCGGTGCGGCAATGCCGATCTGATCTCGGTTGTCGCCAACCTCGCCCTCAAGCTGCCCGGCCATGCGGTGCTTGGCGGCAGCGGCACAAAACACCTCACCGAGCTTTCGCGGTTTGTCTACGAGACGGCCAACATGAGCTACCGGCCCGGCCAGCCGTTTGTGGGGGGGAGTGCCTTCGCCCACAAAGGCGGCATGCACGTGCACGCGGTGGCCAAGGCCGCCGAGTCGTACGAACACATCCCACCGGAAGCGGTGGGCAACTCGCGGCGGGTGCTGGTGAGCGAGCTTTCAGGCCGCTCCAACATCGCCGCGGTCGTCAAGCATCCCGACATCAAGCAGGATCGGGCCCTGCAGGAGAAGGTGCTCTCGGAAGTCTGCCGGCTGGAAAACGAGGGCTGGCAGTTTGAGGCGGCGGAGGCCACGTTTGACCTCTTGGTTGAGCGGCTGGCCGGCACCTTCACACCGCGGTTTGAACGCATCAGCTACCACGTGCTTGTGGAGAGCCGCGATGGCCGCGGCGGTGAGCTGCGGACCGAAGCGACGGTGAAGCTCAGAATCGGCGACACCGTTCGGCACGAGGTGGCTGAGGGCGACGGGCCGGTCAACGCCCTCGATGCCGCTGTCCGCAAGGCTCTCGCCCCGCACTTCCCCGCGGTCTCCCGCATGCACCTCGCCGACTACAAGGTGCGGGTGATCAACGGCCAGGAGGGCACCGCGGCCCGCGTGCGGGTCTTGATTGAGAGCACCGACGGCGAGACGACCTGGGGCACCGTGGGCGTGAGTGAAAACGTGATCGAGGCCAGCTGGCTGGCGCTCTCGGATGCCTTCGAGGCCTTTTTGGCCCAGCATGCCTGACGCGGTGTGCGGCCCTCGGCGCCTTCAGACAACCGCGGTCTGAATCAGCTGGGTGATCAGCGGCAGCAGCTGCTTTTTACGGCTGACGACGTTCTTCAGGTCGTAGAGGCCCGGGTCGATGCGGGGGTAGTTGACGTCTTCCCAGGCCACGGTCTCTTTCGAGAGCAGCAGCAGCGAGCCATTGCTGACGACGTCGGTCACCAGCAGCGCCGAGAAGTCGAGCCGCCGCTGCGCCGCATAGGCGGCCAGGGCGGCGAGCAGCTCGTCTTTCCGTTCCCAGAAGAGGTCGAAGCCGGTCTCTTCGATCTGCGAGATGGAAAACCGCACGGTCTGTTCTGAAAACTCCTTGCAGTCTTCGCGGACGACCTCTTCGGGCGTGCTCGATCGCAGGGCCGAGCCGATCTCGAAAAACTCGCGGGCGTAGACGTCGAGGTCGACCGTGCAGCGCTCGCGGAGCCAGCTAAGGATGTCGCGGTCGACGTCGGTGGTGGTGGGGCTGCGGAGGAAGAGCGTGTCGGAAATGATGCCCGAGGCCATGCAGAGGGCCACCGAGGGGTCCGGCG
>CALCGM010000429.1 GCA_937900985.1 uncultured Planctomycetaceae bacterium
GCCTACGCCGACCGGCTCGATCGTGAGCTCGACGGCCTCGCCTGGCCGGAGAGCATCAAGAAGCTGCAGCGCGACTGGATCGGTCGCAGCACTGGCGCAGAAGTCGACTTCTTCATCGGTGAGTGCCGCGGGGGCACTCCAACCGACGACGGCTTTGCCGCCTGGCAGCAGCTGCGGAAAGCAGACGGGTTTCCCGACAAGCCGAGCGACGATGTGCTGCGGGTGTACACCACGCGGCCCGACACGCTCTACGGGGTCACCGCGATGGTCGTGGCTCCGGAGCACCCGGCCGTCGAGCGGCTGACCACGCCGGAGGCTCAGGCGGCGGTTGAGGCCTACCGCGAGGCCGCTTCCCGCAAGAGCGACCTCGACCGCACCGATCTCGCCCGCGAGAAATCGGGCGTGTTCACCGGCTCGTACTGCCGACATCCGCTCGATGGCCGCGCTGTGCCGATCTGGGTGGCCGACTACGTGCTCGCGAGTTATGGCACCGGAGCGATCATGTCAGTTCCGGCCCACGACACCCGCGATCATGAGTTTGCGGTGGCGTTTGGACTGGAGATCGTGCCAGTGATCTCACCTGCCGATGGTGCGGCTGCAGAACTGCCCTTCACGGCCCATGGCATCGCCGTCAACTCAGGCTCCTACGATGGGCTGGAAACAACAGCCTTCCTCACCCGCGTGGGGCACGACCTCGAAACGGCTGGCCTCGGCCGGCCCGCGGTCAACTACAAGCTGCGAGACTGGCTCTTCAGTCGGCAGCGGTTTTGGGGCGAACCCTTTCCGATTCTGCACGAACTCGACGCCGATGGCCGTGAAACCGGTGCGGTGCGACCAGTTCCCGAATCGGAGCTGCCCGTGCCGCTGCCGGTGCTCTCCGACTTCAAGCCCGGCAACACCCCCGATCCGCCGCTCTCCAGGGCTAGCGACGACTGGCTCTACGTCGAACTCGACGGGGTTCGCTATCGCCGCGAAACCAACACGATGCCCCAGTGGGCCGGCTCGTGCTGGTATGAGCTGCGGTTTCTCGATCCCCACAACAGCGAGCGGTTTGTCGATCCGGAGGTGGAACGGGCGTGGATGCCGGTCGACCTGTATGTCGGTGGGGCGGAGCATGCCGTGCTGCATCTGCTCTATGCCCGCTTCTGGCACAAAGTCCTCCACGACCGTGGCTTTGTGTCATGGCCTGAGCCGTTTGGCCGCCTGATCAATCAGGGGATGATCCTCGGTGAGATGGAGTTCACCGGCTATCGTCACCCCCAGGGGGGCTGGCTCTCCGCTGAGCAGACCCGCGTTCACCCCACGCAGCCCGGGGTGACGATCGACCGAGAGAGCGGAGACGAGGCCACCTCCGTCCGCATCCCGGCGGAACAGGTCGAAAAGCAGGGCGAGCACTTCGTGCTTCGCGACGCCCCGAAGATCCGCGTCGACAGCCGGGCCTACAAGATGTCGAAGAGCCGCGGCAACGTCGAACCCCGACCTGATTGTGCAGGAGTTCGGGGCCGACTCACTGCGTCTCTACGAGATGTTCATGGGGCCCCTGGAGGCGACCAAGCCTTGGAGCACCGCCGGAGTCGGCGGCGTTCGCAGCTTCCTTGAGCGATGTTGGCGGCTCGTGGTCGACGAGCGAGCCGACGACCTCGCGGTTTCTCCGGCGGTCTGTGACGATCCCGCCGACGACGCGCAGCTTCGTGAGCTCCACCGCATGCTTGAGAAGGTGACGAGCGACATCGAAACGCTGTCGTTCAACACAGCGATCGCGAAGATGATGGAGTTTGTGAACTTTTGCACGCCTCTCGAGCGCCGCCCGCGGGCCATCCTCGAGCCGTTCGTGAAGGCACTGGCCCCATTCGCCCCCCACCTCGCCGAAGAGCTCTGGCAGGTGCTTGGCCTGCCCGCCCCCGTCTCGCTGGCCGACTGGCCGGCTGTTGATGAGCGGTATCTCCGCGACGACACGGTGGAGGTCCCCGTGCAGGTGCAGGGCAAACTCCGCGGCCGCATCACCATCGACGCCGACGCCGACGCCAACGCCATGATTGCCGCCGCCACCGCCGACCCACGCATCGCGGAACTGCTCGAGGGCAAAACCATCGTAAAAACCATCGCCGTTCCCGGCCGCATGGTGAACTTCGTCGTCCGCTGACGCCCGAGCGGCGAGGAAGACTGCCCGCGGATGGTCCAAGCCCGGCAGGCGGCAAAAGTCTCGTCGCAGGACCAGGAGAGGCCCAAACGCTCCTCGA
>CALCGM010000430.1 GCA_937900985.1 uncultured Planctomycetaceae bacterium
ATGGCTCGTGGTGGGACTATCCGCTCTACGACTACCACCAGCCCTACGGCACCGCTTTCGCGCTGATGACGCTCCACCGCTGCCTGCCGGTCGCAGCAGCGGAGTAGGCGGCGGGGGTGCTCACTCAGCCACGAGCTGGAGATCGCAGAAGTAGCAGCCGATCTCCTGGCCATCGTCGGTGGTAAACACGGGAGCGAGTGTGTGCGAGCCGGCGGCGAGCTCGGCCGTAAACACCGCCTCGGTGTCGCTCGGTGTCACCTCGGCAGTGGCGAGATCCTCGCCATCGATCCGGAGCGTTGCCGAACGCACCGGGATCGCCTGGCCAGGCGTGGCCCGAAACGCCTTGCTGGCCCCGGGCACATCGCTGCCGGCAGGCAGCGATGCCGTGATCGCCGCGTTGGCCTCGGCCGGCCAGCGTCGAACGCCCACGCGGTAGCGGCCTGGCGTGACCACGCGGATTGCCCAGTGAGCCTCGTGCCGGGCGGGCGGGCGGCGAGCAGCCGGCCCCTTCGCATCAGGCCGGCGATACCCCTGCCCCTCGCGGACGTATCGCTGGTTCCACGGGGAGAATCCCTCTCCAATCCAGTCGTGGCATGTCAGGCTCACCACCGCAGCATCAGGATGGCCGACGGCAAGTTCGGTGGTCTGCTGGAAGGTCGGCTCCAGCTCGGCCCACCAGGCGTCGTAGAAGGCAGTCATCGCCTCGACCTGCTGCGGATGCTCAGCAGCGACGTTCTGCTGCTGCCCCGGATCGGCTTCGATGTCGTAGAGCTCCTTCCCATTTACCAGCCGCCACCGCTGCGACATCACCGCTGTCTGCTTCCACTTCACCGGGTCGCGAACCCGCTGCGAATCGGTCACCAGCATGCGATCGGGCCAGTCGCTCGCATCGGCAGCAGGGTCGAGCAGCTGCCGAATCGAGACCCCATCCCACACCAGGCCCGCCGGCGGTGTGCCACCGGCGATCTCAACAAGCGTTGGCACCACATCCACCGCATGGGCCAGCCGATCGCTCGTATGCTGCCTGTTCCAGCCGGCCGCCGGCCAGTGGGCGATCAACGGCACGCGGTGCCCGCCGTCATACTCGCTGCCCTTCTGGCCCCGCATGCCGGCATTGAAGATCTTCGCGCCGGTCGCCGTGCCGTTGTCGGTGGTAAACACAAACAGCGTGTTGTCTGCCACTCCAAGCCGAGCGAGCATCGCCCGCAGGCTCCCCACGTTGTCGTCGATGTTGGTGATCATGCCGTAGAAGGCGGCAATCGCCGGCGGCTGATCTGAATACAGATCGAGATACTTCTGCGGGCAGTGGAGCGGTCCGTGCGGGGCGTTGGTGCTGATGTAGGCAAAGAAGGGCTGTTTCTGCTCCACCGACGCCTCGATGAACTGACCTGCTGCGGCGAAGAAGACGTCGGTGCAGAAGCCCTCGGCGGGCTCCATCTTGCCGTTGTGGAAGTAGTGGCCGTCGAAGTAGGCGTTGTCCCACAGGTCGGGGGTCTGCCCCACGCCGCCGCCGCCGTGCCGGTAGACCTCCGCAAAGCCGCGGTCTTCAGGCCGGTAGGGAAAGTTGTCGCCGAGGTGCCACTTGCCAAACATGCCGGTGGCATAGCCGGCATCGCTGAGCAGCTGGCCGAGGGTCACCTCGTTTTCCCGCAGCATCGAGCGACCGTTGATCGTGTGCCACACGCCGGTGCGATCGGTCCAATGGCCCGTCATCAGAGCGGCCCGCGTGGGCGAACAGGTCGGGGCCACGTGATAGTCGGTGAGGCTCGTCGACTCAGCGGCCAGGGCGTCGAGATGCGGTGTCTGAATCACCGGGTTGCCCGTGTGCCCAAGATCGCCATACCCCTGGTCGTCTGCAATCACGAGCACGATGTTCGGCCGCGACACATCGGCAGCCGCTGCTGCCCCGCCAGCCCACACCACCATCACCGC
>CALCGM010000431.1 GCA_937900985.1 uncultured Planctomycetaceae bacterium
CCAACCGGCCCCGCCGCCCTTTTGAGCCACCCCTCTGCCGTCAGGTAGAGTGAAAGGGGGTAATCGCATGGCTCACCGGGGCATTCAATCGAACTCTTTCCTGCGGCGTGGGCTGCTTCCCACGCTGGCAGCAGCGGTCTGCGCCGCCGCTGCCGCCGCTGCCGCCGCTGCCGCCGCTGCCGACCGCGATGATCCCGCGTCGCTTGCGTTCTTCGAGTCACGGATTCGCCCGGTGCTCGTCGCGCACTGCCAGGAGTGCCACGCCGCTGATGAGGTGAATGGTGGACTGCGGGTGGATTCCGGGCCTGCCCTGCTCGCCGGTGGCGACTCCGGGCCTGCGGTCGCGCCCGGCAAGCCGGACGAGAGCCTGCTCCTGGCGGCCCTGCGACACGATGGCTTTGAGATGCCGCCGTCGGGTCGGCTGCCGGAGGCGGTGGTGGCCGATTTCGCGGCCTGGATTGAGGCGGGGGCGGTCGATCCGCGAACTGAGCAGGCGGCTCTGCCGCGGGCTGCAGGGGTCGACATCGAGGCTGGCCGAGCCCACTGGGCGTTTCAGCCGATCGCCCGGCCGCGTCTGCCTGCCGTGGCCGACACCACCTGGCCGCACAACGAGATCGATGCGTTTGTGCTGGCCGCCCTGGAAGCGGCCGGCCAGCAGCCGGCTCCCGATGCCGAGCGACGGACCTGGCTGCGGCGGGTGACCTTTGACCTCACCGGCCTGCCGCCCACACCCGAGGCACTGGAAGCGTTTCTGGAAGACGGCTCCAGCGAGGCGGAGGCAACGGTGGTCGACCGGCTGCTGGCGTCGCCGCAGTTTGGTGAGCGGATGGCCCGTCACTGGCTCGACATCGCGAGGTTTGCGGAGTCGAGCGGGGGCGGGCGGTCGATGGTGTTTCAAGAGGCCTGGCGGTATCGCGACTATGTGATCGACGCCTTCAATGCCGACATGCCCTTCGACCAGTTTCTCACCGAACAGGTCGCAGGCGACCTGCTGCCGGCTGCAAGCCCAGAGGAGGAGGCCCGCCTGCTGACCGCCACCGGCTATCTGGTTCTCGGGGCGATCAACTACGAGGAGCAAGACAAGCGGCACCTGGAAATGGATGTGGTCGATGAGCAGCTCGACACACTCGGCCAGGGGCTGCTGGGCATGACGCTCGGCTGTGCTCGCTGCCACGACCATAAGTTTGATCCGATTCCGACCGACGACTACTACGCGTTGGCTGGGATTCTCCGCAGCACCAAAACCCTCAAGCACAGCAACGTCTCGTCGTGGACGGAGCGGCCGCTTCCGATGCCACCTGAGCTTGCGGCGGCGGTGGCCGCGCACGAGGCAGAGGCAGCGGCCCTGGAGCAGCGGCTCAAGGCTGCCAAGCAGCGGCTGGCCTCGCTGGAGCCCGACACCGCACCGCTGAAACCGCAGCCGCTGGAGGCGTTCGCAGGGCATGTTCTTGACGACCAGGATGCGAAAGCGGTTGGAGACTGGACCGAGTCGACATTCACGAAGCCCTACATCGCCGCGGGCTATCTCCACGACGCAGACGGCGACAAGGGCGGACGGACGCTGACGTTTCAGCCTCAGCTTGCAGAGCCGGGTCGATACGAGGTGCGGCTGGCCTACACCCCGGGCGGCAACCGGGCCTCGAATGTGCCCGTCTCCATCGTGTCGCTCGATGGAGATTCCGAGCACGTCGTCGACATGCGGAAGACGCCTCCGCTCGACAACCACTTTGTGTCGCTTGGCGAGTTTGCCTTCGATTCGTCGCAGCAGTGGTTTGTGATGATCTCCAATGCCGACACCGACGGCCATGTGGTCGTCGATGCGGTGCAGTTTCTCCCGGTCGGCGCGGCGGCGGCAGCTGCTGAAAAGCCGCCGGCCCCGCAGACCGACCCGGCGGTCGCCGAGCTCAAGGCAGAGATTCAAGCGATCGAAGCTGCGAAGAAAGCGCTCGCTGCGGATCGGCCGGCCGTGCCCCGAGCCATGGCCGCGGAAGACGCAGAGACGGTGGTTGACTGCGAAATCTGCATCCGCGGCGACGTGCACAACAAAGGCCGCACCGTGCCTCGTGGTGTCTTGCAGGTGGCCACGCTCGGCGCGGCTCCCGCGATGCCAGCGGCGGCGAGCGGCCGACGTGAACTGGCGGCATGGCTGACCGACCCGGAGCACCCGCTCACCTCGCGGGTGTTTGTCAACCGGCTCTGGCAGCAGTTTTTCGGCCGTGGACTCGTGGCAACGCCCGACAACTTTGGCACCACGGCGTCTCCGCCGTCTCATCCAGCGCTGCTGGATCATCTCGCCCGCCGGCTGACCGACGGCGGCTGGTCGACCAAAAACGTCGTGCGGGCCATCGCGGTCTCGCACACCTATCGCCAGGCGTGCCGCCGAGCGCCGCCGCTGGAAGACGATCCCGACAACACGCTGCTCGCCGGCCTCCGCCGGCGTCGCCTGGATGCCGAGAGCCTGCGAGACGCCATGCTCTCCGTCGCCGGCACCCTGGTTTCCGACCTCGGTGGGCCTGGCATCTCAGATCCCAAGGTGCTTGCCAAGGCGGGCAGCGACACGCCGTCGGAATACACCTTCGTGTTCACCGACACCCGTCGCAGCATCTACACCCCAGCCTTTCGCAACCGACGGCTGGAGCTCTTCGAGGTGTTTGACGCGGCCAACCCGAATGCGGTTGTTGGCCGCCGGCCGGTGAGCACCGTCGCCCCGCAGGCGCTCTACCTGCTCAACAGCCCGTTTGTCATGGAACAGGCGTCCGCTGCCGCGGCGCGACTCCTCGCCGAGCCGGCTGGCGATCCCGCCGCACGCGTGGATCGGGCCTTCCGCCAAACGCTCAGCCGTCAGCCAACCGACCGCGAACGCGAACTGGTGCTGGCAGCCGTCACAGGCCCTGTCACCGATGCCACCGCTGCCTGGGCGACGGTGTATCAATCGCTGTTTGGCTGCATCGACTTTCGCACGCTGGAGTAGCCCCATGCCCCTGCTCACCACCACCGGAATGCCGCTGTCGCTGAGCCGCCGCGGGGCGCTCGCCTCGGCCGGCTGCGGCTTTGGGTCGCTGGCCTTCTCGGCGCTGGCCAGCCGGGCCTCGGGCCTGAGCCC
>CALCGM010000432.1 GCA_937900985.1 uncultured Planctomycetaceae bacterium
CGAGAAACAGAAGAGACCTGGAAACATACCACGCCGACGAGCCGGTCGAGAAACGTGGTGGTGCCGCCTATCTGTCTGCAGGCGGCTCGGCCCCCGTGGTGAGCAGGTAGAGCATGGCCGGCGGCAGCGGGCGGCAGGCCCACCGTTCGGCGGCGGGCAGGCTGGCGGCATCGAAGGTGTTGTCGGCCTCCACCACGAGCCGACTGCCGACGGGGGCCGCCTGCCGAAAGAGCTCAATCAGGGCCATCAGGTCGGCCGTCCGCTCGTGAAACATCGCCCACGGTGGTGAGAAAAACACCACCCAGGGCCGCGAGGCATCCAGCGGGGGCATCCTCTTCGCCCACAGCAGCACATCCCCCGGCCGCACGTCGACGCAGCCGGCAATGCCGAGGTCGACGGCGGTTTTTTTTAGCTGATCGGCGGTCGGGAAGTGTCGCTCCGCAAGCACGGCGGCGGCGGCTCCGCGGCTGACCGCCTCAAAGCCGAGGGCCCCGGAACCGGCAAAAAGATCGATCGCCAGCGAGTTTTTCACCGCCGGGCCCACGAGGTCGAAGAGCACCTCGCGGACGCGGTCTTTCATCGGCCGCGTCGGGCCGTCGGGCGTGAAGGGGAGCCGCTTGCCCTTGAGCTCGCCTCCGATGATCCGTGGTGGCTGCGCAGCCTCAGGAGGGTCGGAGGGACTGGCAGCAGCGGGCCGGCGACGGGTGGCAGAACCGCGAGACTGATGACGGGGCATGGCTGAACGTGCAGGAGGCGGTGGCCACCGCCCGGAGGCGATGGAAACTGGTATCGTATCAGGCAGGAACGCCGGCTGACGCCGGAGATGCGTTGCCTCGCCGAATCATTCGCTCACCAGCGGGAGCATCATCCCCTTTATGAACGCCATGATCACCCACCGCCGCCGCACGCCTCTGCTTGTCACGGGCCTGGCCACGCTGCTTGCCGTCGCTCTTCCTGCTTCGTTTGCCGCGGCCGAGGAAGACGTGGTCGGAGGCGTGGTGATTCAGCTGGGCGTTGATCCCGCCGCCGCCAAGGCGTCGTTTCAGGACGCTCAGACGGCGATGCGGGAGATTGTCGCCAAACTGACCGAGCTGCAGGCGGAGTATCGCAAAGACGGCAGCGACAAGCGGGTGATCGAGGCCCAGTTCAACGAGACGAAAGACAAGGGCATGGCGGCGGATGCCCAGCTGGAAAACGCCGCCTTCACGCTGGCCATCGCCGATCCCAGCGATCAGGAGGCCCGCGAGCACTGCGGGGCCGTGGTGGCGGCTGCGGTGGAGATGGATGACCCACTGAAGGCATTCGAACTTGTGAAGAAGCTCGAAGCGGCGGGGGCCGCCTCGCCGGATGTGGTGCTGCTGGGAGCGTCGGCGGCGATCGTGGCCAGCAGGCTCGATCAGGCCGAAGCCTGGATCGACCAGGCGAAGAAGGCCGGCGTTGAGGATGAGCGGATCGGTGAACTTGAGCAGATGGTGGCGTCTGAGCGGCCCAAGGTCGACGCGGAAATGAAGGTGCGGGCCAAGGAAGAGGCCGCCGACAACCTGCCGCGGGTGAAGATCGAAACGACCAAGGGGACGGTCGTGGTCGAGCTGTTTGAAAACGAGGCTCCCAACACGGTGGCCAACTTCATCAGCCTCGTTGAAAAAGGCTTCTACGACGGCACGCCGTTTCATCGCGTGATCGGTGGCTTTATGGCCCAGGGCGGCGACCCGACGGGCACTGGCACCGGAGGCCCCGGCCACGTGATCCCCTGCGAGTGCTACGCCCCCAACGCCCGCAAGCATTTCCTCGGATCACTGTCGATGGCGCACGCCGGCAAAGACACCGGCGGATCGCAGTTTTTCCTGACATTCCGGCCCACCGAGCATCTCGACGGCCGCCACACGGTTTTTGGCCGGGTCGTGAAGGGCTTCGACGTGCTGCCGAAACTGGTGCGGACCGAAGGCCCGTTTGCGGGGGCCGCGCCCGACCAGATCGTCAAAGCGGAGGTGATCCGCAAGGGCGATCGGGACTACACTCCAGAGACGATGCCCGATCCAAGGCGGCCGTAGGCCCGTACTGAGCTGGGGCCCTTGGGCGAGCAGTACGACCGAGATGTGCGGCGGCTGGCCGGCGTGCGGCCCGTCGCCTTTCCTGGGAAAATCGTTGCTGTTGGGGGTGCTCGGAGAGAAAGGGAAGACAATGAACCGCACACGCTGGTGGGCCGCGGCTGTGATGGCTGCGGCGGGATTGGTCGTGGTGGTGTTTCCGCAGGTGCAGGGCTCTGCAGAAGACGGAGCCGCCACTGAAAGCCAACGCCCACGTCGTTTGACGCCTCAGGAGCAGCTTGCCGCTCGGCAGAAGGCCCAACTGGAGAGGATCAAGTCTATGGAAGCAGCCCGCAACCCTGCCGTTTCCGGACGGCTCGAAGATGATGAAATCCCGCTGACGGAAGCCGAGTGGAAGAAGCGGCTGACGCCGGAGCAGTATCACGTGGCCCGGCAGAAGGGCACCGAGCGGGCGTTTACGGGTCGCTACTGGAACACCAAGACAGCCGGCACCTACCGCTGCATCGGCTGCGGCGAGCCGTTGTTTACGTCGGGCGAGAAGTTTGACAGCGGCTGCGGCTGGCCGAGCTTTTTTGCCCCGG
>CALCGM010000433.1 GCA_937900985.1 uncultured Planctomycetaceae bacterium
ACCACCCACAACGATCGCCATCTCGTCGCGATGCGGCTGGTGCGCTTCGTGGATAAGCGAGAAGCACGCCGAACGACCGCTGTTTCTGCCCGTATTGATGCTGTGCCCAATCAATCATGCCTGAGCACACCACCGAACACCTGATCTTCCGGGCCCATCAAGACTCGTCGTGTTGCTGGGCACCCCTTCCCCCCTTGGCTTGGCCCTACCCGAGCCAAGGGGCTTTTTATTGAGCGAGCGTCGAACTCGCAACTCCGCATTGACGACCGGTCATTGTTGTGAGCGACGGAGGTCCACGATGCCAACAGCCAACCGCTGGTCGGTCTGATAGGGATCGCCACCGCCGTTTTTTCCGCTTCGTTCTGGCTGAAACCGATCCACCCAGTAGTAACCATCGATCGTGTCGGCGGCGACGGCGTCAAGGAGCAGCTTGTCTCGCTCCTTATCGATCTCTGGGCTTATTTTATGGGTAAACCCGCCAGTCGTACGGCTTATTTCAACTCGCTCGTCAAACGTTGCCGAGCCAAGCCACAGGGGGCGGCCCTTGTCGTCCACGGCACGAGACCGCCAGAAGCGAACATGGTGCCGCTGGTTTGGACTAGTGCCAACGGGCTGCTCGAACGCTGCGTCTTGCACACGCCCCCACACGTAGAGATTGCTGACCGGGGCATGGGCATACGGCTTCTTAAGCACACAATCCGCAGCAATCCGCACAGAGGTTTTTAGCGTAATTGCATCCGCCGCGTACCAACCTGCGACCGCGAGGGCACGATGCAGGTCCTCCTCGCTACCGACAAACGCTATGTTGATCGCGTCTCCCTGTCGACCCGATGAGGTGGTGGCATGCCTGGGAGACTGGGCGAGGGCAGGATGCCCTGCCATCGTGCCTGTGGGCTCATTGCCAAGTTGATCAGCGGCACTCACGAAAGAAGCTGCACACGCGAGAAACGCGGCCATGAGCGATCGCCTAGCGAACACGCGTCGGCTGTCTGTACGGCAGAAAACGAACCATGGCATGAACTGAAACACGTGCCATCCTCCACGGGGCCTCGACGAGGACACTACCGCCACAAAGCCTGGCCCTCAAGGTCGTTTGCCAAAGGGCTCCGAGGGCCACAGAGGAAGACCGAGACTGGACTGACGAGTCGAGCGTGTCGTGGGCAGCTCAAGCTGCCTGCCACGAGTGCTCATTGGCTCAATGACCAAGGAGCGATTTTGTTGCGAGAGCAGCATACGCCGCCGTATTCCTGATATGATCACGGATCGTCGCAAACGCCTGCCAGCGGCCCTCCTCACCCGACCAGCGGTCATGGCACCTGTTCTGGCACTGCCCGCGTCCCGTTCACCCTGAAAAAGGAACACAGACATGAAGTGGCTGCAAACACTCGCATTTACAGCAACTGCGATCGCATTGGTGGCATCAACGCCATCCTGGGGCCAGGAGACTGTCACAGTTGACAACTTCGTCAGGGCCGAAACCGACATGACCCTGAAACGCTATGTCGATCAAGGCGCTTTCGGAAAACTCCTCCACCTTCGACAGCCAACGCCGATTGACAAACAAGATGTGATCAGGATGAACCGAGATACCTTGTATTCTTTTGGCGTGTTTGATTTGGATGCAGCTCCGGTAACGATTCTGAAACCTGAGTCGAAAAGACGTTTTCAGTCGATGCTCATCATCAATCAGGACCATTCCATGCAACCGGTCGAGCATGGGAATGGATCATTCACGTTGACAAAAGAGAAAATCGGAACGCGGTACGTCATCGTTGGCTTTCGGACGTTTATGAACGCAAACGACCCCAACGACATCAAGGCAGCCAACGCACTCCAGGACAAAATAGAAATCGAGCAAGCGAAGGTCGGATCCTTTGAAATACCTGATTGGGATGAAGGTTCGCTAACAAAGGTCCGCGACGCAATAAACGTACTGGCATCGACAAAAAACGATGCAAGCGGAATGTTTGGGGACAAGTCGAAACTGAATCCCATCAACCATCTTCTTGGCACGGCTTACGGCTGGGGCGGCAATCCTGAGGAGGCCGCTATCTACGTGAACGTCGTGCCCGAGAAAAACGACGGCACGACACCCTACACACTCACCATCACTGAGAAGGTGCCCGTTGACGGATTCGTTTCTGTCACCGTCTACAACTCCAAGGGGTTTCTCGAGAAAAACCCCCTGGACGCGTACTCCATCAACAATGTCACCGCGGAAAGCAACCAAGATGGCTCGGTGACCATTCATTTCGGAGGCGACACAGCCAAACCGAACTACCTGCCTATCACTCCTGGCTGGAACTATATTGTTCGGATGTATCAGCCGAAAGCAGAACTCCTTGACGGATCCTGGAAGTTTCCCGACTGCAAAGCCGCGGAGTGATGATCAAGGCCAATAGCTGCCCAAGTTTTGAGGTTCACCGCGGTCTTCAGCGATCTCGTACCCTCAGCGGGTGAGTGGCCGGGCCGCAGAACCATCGCCTTCCAGTCGCGATGCGGCCGGGGCATCAACTTGGTACACCGTCGTGGTGCCGCTTACCTCACTTCCCACGATCAGAAGCGGAACCCCGACGGGACTTGATTCGGCCGGCACAAAGCAGAAGCCTTCCGGACCATAGTCGCCATC
>CALCGM010000434.1 GCA_937900985.1 uncultured Planctomycetaceae bacterium
CGTTGATCGAGGAGTAGGTGACCACGATCTTCTTGTTGGGATCGGCCACCTCGCCCGACTCATCGAAGTAGCCCGGGGCGGGATACTCATACATGCAGTAGACATGGTCGTCGACCTCGCGGTCGGCCGGGAAGATGCTGCGATTCCCCATCGCCATCACCGTCAGCGGCTTGACCTTCTTGCCACCCCCGTGCATCGCCGAAACAAAGATGCCCGAGGCGTCGAGCTGGTGGCTGCCGAGCTCGGCCATCAGGCCGCCGCCGGTGCGGTTCCAGAGCCGCCAGCGGATCAGCTCTTCAAGCGGCGACCGCACGGTGCCGTCGGCGAGCATCATTTCCTGGTAGCCGTAGGCGGCTGCGTCGACGTCGGTATCGAGCAGCTGGGCCTCAAGCTGGGCCACTTTCTTCTCCCAGGCCTCGATCTCCGACGGCTTGGCGTTGTCGCGAGCCCGCCTCCAGCTGACGAGCTTCTTCGCCAGCGCCTCATCGCCCGGAAGCGGCGGCTGCCAGCTGTCTTTGCCCGGCAGGTTGCCGCGGTGCCACTGAGCGCGGATCGAGTGCACATCGCCGATCAACTTCGCCTTTCCAAGCGTGTAGACCGCATCATCGTAGAGCACGCTGTAGTGCCGCTGATGGCCGGTGGCGAGCAGCCGGTCGGTCTCGGCAGCCACGCGGCCCATCTCCTTGCACTCGTGGATGCTGTGGCCCATCAGCTTTTCCGTGAGCACATGCTTGCCGGCTCGCATCGCCTTGACGGCGGCAACCGAGTGGAGGTGCAAGGGCAGGGCGATCACCACCGCCTCGATCTCCTCATCCGCGAGCAGATCCTCATACGCTCCGTAGACCTTGACATTCTTGCGGGCCTCGTCTTCGGTGGCCCAGCCATACTTCTGCATCAGGCCCGGCCTGACCCGATACGCATTCGGGCTCGACATGTCGCCATGGAAAGCGCGGAAGACGTTGTAGGGCCGGATGTCGGCAATCGCCTTCACCTGCATGTATTCCGGATTGTGGGCGCCAAGCAGCACGCTGCCCTCGTCGCCCGTGCCGATCACGCCGATCCGCACCGGATCCCCCACGCTCGCCCCATAGCCGAAGTAGAGCGAGCCGAGGCCGACGCCGCTGGCGATACCCGCAGCCACCGTCCCGGTGAGGAAATCACGCCGCGTCACCGAAACCGCGTCGGTGAAGTTGGCCTTTCCGATTGCCTTCTGCTCTTCCGTCAGGTTCATCGTGAATCCTTGCTCAGGGGACAGCACCGCCGCGTCAGCGGAGAAAGAAAATAGTCGAGGCCCATCCAGCCGCCACAGGGCATCGACGCGATCACCAGCAGGCCGGCGATCTCCACCCATTGATCGTAGGTTGCTTGGGCGCCAGGAATCCAAAAGGGCTGGCTGGCCACCACGCTGCCGAGAAACACCACTCCGCCCATCGCGTTGAACTTCGTGAGGAAGCCCACCAGCAGACAGCCGCCGATGGCCACCAGCGACCAGCTGACAAACTGATCGGCCTTCCAGAGATCGCTGCGGTCAACCACCGCAGCCACCGCCGAGCGAGACGCCGGCGAGAGGGCCTCGGCAAACCTGCCCACCGCCCGCTCGCCGAAGGCTTCCGCATCCCCCTTCCAGCCTGCAGCCTGACCGGCCAGCTCTCGCTGCTTGGCGTTGATGCGATCGATGACATACGGGATCTCCTCTGCTCCGCCCGTGCGGCGCAAGGCAGCCAGCCGGGCCAGTTCGCCGCGGTAGTCTTCGATGTCGGGCTCGATTTCAGAGAAATACGCCGTCAGTTCGGCCCGCGTCGACTCGATGGCTGTGGCCGCCGCTTCCGCCGCCGCCGCCGCATCGTCGGCCACAACGACCGCCTGACGGGCCGCCAGCCCCTTCTCCCAGCCAGCGACGACGCTCGCCTCCCATGCCGCGATCACCTCGTCGGTGGAGCGGTCATCGAGCGAGGCCACCGTGCCGCTGAAATCTCCCGGCTCGGGCAACGGCTGGCGGTAGAAGTCGCCCAGCGGCCCGACCGCGGCCCTGCGGAAACCGGTGCTCGACCACTGCGGATCTCGCAGATGGCTCGAGCCCTCAAGGAAGAAGTGCAGGCCGATCACCACCCGCAGTGCGATCAGTGCAAGGGTTGCCAAGAGCGTCAGCCGCATGAGCACTGCCAGCCCCGCTTGCAGGCTGGCCCACGGAGGATCACGATTGCGCGAACGCAAAAAACGAGAGCCCCAGGACATCCCCACGGCTTCTCCCCGACC
>CALCGM010000435.1 GCA_937900985.1 uncultured Planctomycetaceae bacterium
ACTTTTGCCGCCCGCCGAGCCGGACCATCCGCGCGCGGTCTTCCACCCCTTCTCTTCCCTGACAAAGAAGTGGAGGCTCGGTGGGTCGGCGAACGCTTGGGCGGATTGAACGGGACGGGTCTTCGGGTGCCGGAGGCACCTCGGCACAGCCGAGGCCGCTTCGCGGCCCGAGGACCCGTCCCGCTTGCGCGTGCATTCGCTTCGCGGCCCGAGGACCCGTCCCGTTTCCTCAGCGGGCTTCGCTGGCGTGACGCACCGCCTGCGAGGAGCCTGCGGGTGGGGTTAGCCGGCGTTGATCTTCTTGACCGCAGCAGCTGCTGCGTCACGCACGGAGCGAGACGGGTCGTCTTCGCTGACGAGTTCCAGCAGCGGCACCGAGGTGGCGGCGTCGCCACCGATGTCGCCGAGGGTGACCGCGGCTTCGAGGCGAGCGAGTTCACGCTCGGAGCGGAGGGCCTTTTCCAGCAGTGGGATCGCCTGCTCGTAGAGCTCCTTGTTTTCAGGCTCAATCCTGAGCCCGGCCCAGGCCGCCACGGTTGCCAGGAGCACGTCGTCGCTCTCGGCAAGCTTTCGCAGGCTCTCGGTCGCTGCCGACGCCAAGCCGCCAAACTTGCCGAGGGCGTAGATCGTTGTGTAGCGAACCTCGTCCGGCGTGTCGGCTGCCGTCACGAGCTCCACCATCGGGCCAACGGCCTTCTCGGCCAGCGAGGCGTCGATCGTGGTTTCCTCATCGCCGTCGGCGCGGGCCATCGCTCCCAGGGCAAATGCGGCTTCGGCCCGCACGAGGGAGTCTTCGCTACCGAGGAACGTGTCGAGGGCGGCACCGAATCCTTCGGCTGCCGGCGGGCCAATCGTGGCCAGCAGCTCCAGGCCGAGCCGCTGCTGCTCGCCGTCTTGCCCAAGCAGGGCAACAAGAGCGGGAACGGCATCGCCACCAAGACGCACCAGTGCCGCCGCCGCCGCTTCACGGACGGCCGCCGCCGAATCCTGAATGCCGCCGGTCAGGCCCGTCGCCAGCGCGGCACGCTGCTCGGCAGAGAGCGACTCTTCAATGTCAGAGAGGCCGGTGACGCTCGCCTGGCGAACCGCGGGATTCTCGTTCTGCATGCCGGCCATCAGTTTGTCGTAGGCGGCGGTGATTCGCGTGGCGTCGTCGGGATGGATGCGGGCGAGGCCCCAGGTGGCGATCGCCGACAGAAACGGCACCTCCGACGACGAGAGCGTTTCGAGGGCCTCGGCGGCCTCTGCTGCCCGCAGCACGCCACAGGCATACACCGCAGCAAACTGCACGGGGCCCCCTTCACTGCCAGCAAGCGCTGCCAGTGGGCCGCCCGCGGTCTTGGCAGCCTCGTCACCGATGGCCGCCAGCGCGAGAATCGCCTGCATCCGCTCTTCCGGCTGGCCGTCGGTGGCCTCCGCAATCGTCAGGAGAGCCGGCACTGCGTCTCCTGCCTCGGGGCCGATTTCAGCCAGCACCACGCTTGCCCAGTACCGAGACTTCGGCTCATCCAACGACTTGATCAGAAACGGCACGGCGGCAGCCCCGGCATCGGCCATCGTGTGGAGCGCCGGCATCACGACCGAGGGATCCTCGTCGGCAAGCTGCTTGGCCACCAGCGGAACAATCATGTCGGTCGGCGGCGCGAGCTTTGCCAACGCTCGAATGCTCACCCGCCGCACGCGGGCATCGGGGTGCACGATTCGCTCCACGAGCGCCTTGGTGGCGTCGACGTAGTGCGTCTTTGCCGCGTCATCCAGATCGTCGCTGCTGCGGCTGTCGTCTTCACGGATCATGCCGATCGCAGACGCAGCCTGGGCAGCCACCACCGGATCTTCATCAGAGAGCAGCTTGATCAGCACGGGCAGCTCATCGATCGCGTCCTCACCGATCAGGCCGATCGCCCGGGCGGCATGCCAGCGGACGTCCGACCGATCCGACTCGGTGGCATCAACGATCTGCTGCAACGCTTCTTTGCCGCCGCCTCGCTTTTGGCCAGCCTGGTCGATCATGGCGATCAGGTCAGCCGCCGAATCCGCCTCTGAGAGCTCCTTCTCCAGCGGCTCCTCCGACGTGGCCGGTTCGGTGACGGGGGGCTCGACCGCAGACGGCGGTGCCTCGGTTGCGGATTCTTCCGGTTCTGCCGTGGGGGCGGGTTCGCTGGAGGTCTCTTCCACGTCGGCAGGAGGAGACGCCGGCTCCACGGGCTCCTTGGAGCCGCTGCAGCCGATGGCAAACAGGCCGAACGAGAGCGAGGCGGCCAGCAGGCCTGCTCGCGGCGAGCAGATGAAACGGTTCAGCGAACACGACAGCATGAGGGATCTCCGCTGGGGGGCGACAGAGAAGTTCGGTCGGGTGATCGGATCGTTGGTGGGAGGGGCGGATTTCCGCTTTTTCGCAATGACCCCTTCCCGGTTCCGAAGTATACTTCGAAAGTTTGACATCGGCGAAGACCGCCTTGATGAAGCCTTTCCCGAGCGTGGCGAGGCAGAGGAGAAAACAATGCGTGGAGGCCTGACTGTGGAAACCACCCGTCAGCGGTTCAAGAAATCGTCTGAGGCACTTCGAGCTGCGGTGACGAGCAGCGATCTTCGCGAGCCGCGGGCAGCGGGTGGGCGAGCTATCGCCTCCGGGCTGTGCCTGCTTACCGCGTCCCTCGTGGCAGCGTTCGTTCCAGCGACGGCAGAGGCACAGTGGGGCGGTTGGGGCAGGATGGGGGGCTACGCCTCCACGGCCCAGCAGGGAGCTGCCTACGGCATGGCCCAGGTGATTCGCTCGGAGGGGTATGCGAATCTGCAAAACTCCGAAGCTGCGAAGAACTGGGAAGATGCCAAGACCAAGGAGATCGACAACCGCGAGAAGTGGACCAACGCCTACTTCGACATGCGGAAGACCAACCGTGAGGCTCGGGCTGAGGAGCGAGGCCCGCCGATCAC
>CALCGM010000436.1 GCA_937900985.1 uncultured Planctomycetaceae bacterium
TGATTCCCATGTATTCGGGAGATCCGGTGCGACGCGCCAAGCAGCTGATCCACACCTCAGAGGATCTCCGGGCCATCACTGACGAGTGGGAGCGGATCTGGTTCCTCGACCAGCCCTCGCACATGAAGCCCTACCGCACCCACGGCGGCATCCTCTGATCGGCTTCGCCGCTCAGAGCCTGATCTTCGACGCCTGCTCGACAATCTGTTCGAGCGGCACGAGGTCGCCCTTGTTGCACCCGGGACAGGCTTCCGCCGCCTCGTCCCAGGCCTCGCGGCTGCGGAGGTTGGAGGTCCAGAAAGGCCAGGTTCGGCACTGCCGCGGCCGCACGTCGTAGACGGTGCAGCGTCGCGTCTCCTTGTCGAGCAACACGCAGTCGCCACCTGCCCGCTCTTTCAGCGAGCGGCGGATGCCCACTCGCTTCACGAAGCGTCGCTCGAAAGTCTCTGGCTTCATGCCGAGGGCCGCGGAGATCGTCTCGACCTCCTGCTGATTGACCCAGACATAGCCCTCCGCACCGGTGCAGCAGTCGCCACACTGCGTGCAGCGAAACCGCAGTCCGTCGGCATACCAGGGCTCGCTCGTCTCTCGTGATGCCTTTCCAGACGTCGCCATCGCTTCCCTCCAGCAGTGTTCCAGCAGTCGTCGCGACTCCCCGTGGGGTCAGCTCGGAGCCATGCTCGCAAGCCCCTCGACCGTCTCCACGAGCGCCCGCACATCGTCGTGCGTGTTGAATGGGCCGAAGCTGGCCCGCACCGTTCCCTCGGGCGTGCCGAGCCAGCGGTGGACCTCGGCGGCGCAGTGAAAACCGCTCCGCACCTGCACACCGGCCGCCACTTCTAAGGCTGCCGCCACTTCCGCCGGAGCATAGTGCTCCACCCCAAAACTCACAATCGGCAGGCCGTCCTCAGCAGCCACCAGCCGCACGCCGGCAATCGACGCAAGCCCCGAGCGACAGTCGGCCGCGAGCCGCCTGCCCGCTGCCTGCGACCGCTCCGCAGTGCTCCGCGAATGCCACCAGCGTTCTGCCGCCACGAGCCCTGCCGCTGCCGCCAGGTCGGACGTGCCCGCCTCGTGCCGCGCGGCAAACGTCTCGGGCATCTCCAGCGTGTCGCTGAGCAGCCCCGTCCCTCCTTGCACCAACGGCTCAGGCTCCACGCCCTCGCGACACCAGAGGCAGGCATTGCCATGCGGAGCGAGCAGCCACTTGTGGGCCGGGGCCACAATCACGTCAGCCAGCTGTTCGGCCTCCAGCGGCAGCACACCGGCGGTCTGAGCCGCATCGAGGACGACGAGCCCGTCGCGTTCTCGGGCGATCCCGGCGATCCCGCGGGCATCCTGCACGGCCCCCGTGACGTTTGACGCATGCGACACCACGAGCAGCCGCGTGTTTGGCCGCCAGCTGCGGGCGATGGCATCGGGATCCACCTGCCCCACACCATCACACGGCACCACCGTCATCTCGATCAGGCCGCGGCGGGCCAGCCAGGCGAGCGGACGCAGCGTGGCGTTGTGGTCGGCAGCGGAGGCGATCACATGGTCGCCCTGCTCGACGAGCCCCTGAATGGCGATGTTGAGCCCCAGCGTCGCGGTAGGGGGCATCGCGATCCGCTGCGGGTCGACGCCACCGAGCAGCCGCGACCATGCCCGCCGCGCCTCCTCGATCACGCCCGCCGCCTCAACTGCCTCGCGGTAGCCGCCACGTCCCGGAGCCACGCCGAGCTCGGTGGCGGCTCGCTGCCAGGCAGCCAGCACCTCAGGCGGCTTCGGCCAGCTGGTGGCTGCCTGATCGCAGTAGCGGCGAGGTGGCCCTGGCGGCACAGTCACATCAGCCTCCAATCTCATACATCGACCGCTGTGGCCGCTCGAAGCTGGGCGTGCCGATCCCGTGGGCCGCCCGCTTTGCCGCAACGCAGGCCGCCATCAGCTCCGCGATCGCCGCATCGTCGCCTCCGTCGCGGAGCAGTCGCCGCACATCCCACTCCTCGATCGAGAACAGGCAGTTGCGAAACTGACCGTCGGCGGTGAGCCGCAGCCGGTCGCAGCGATCGCAAAACGGCTGCGTCACCGGATCGATGAAGCCCACGAGCCCCCCCGCGGCCCCGGCAGCCGTGTCGGCGTAGCGGTAGTCGACCGCAGGCTGTCCGGGATCGGCAGCATCGATCGGCAGCAGCGGCCCAAACGCCTCTTCCAGCACGCTCCGCACCTCCCGGCCCGAGAGAACCTGTGGCGCCGACCAGCGGTGGTCGGCATCGAGCGGCATAAACTCGATGAACCGCAGGTGGAAGCCCTCGCGGCGGGCAAAGGCCGCCAGCGGCACGATGTCGCCTTCGGAGAGCCCACGGAGCGAGACGGCGTTGAGCCGAATCTCCGCAAAGCCCAGCCGCTTCGCTTCGGCAAGCCCGGCAAGCACCTGCTCCAGCCCCTCGCTGCGGGCAATCTCGCGAAACACCTCCTCCCGCAGGCTGTCGAGGCTGACGTTGAGGCGGGTCAGCCCCGCTGCGGCAAGCCGCGCTGCCTGCTGCCCAAGGAGCAGGCCATTGGTCGTCACCGCCACCTCGTCGATCCCATCGATCGCCACAAGCCGGCGGACCAGGTCGTCGAGATCGCGTCGCACGAGGGGCTCACCGCCGGTCAGCCGCACGCTCCGCACGCCCAGCCCGGCCGCCACGGCCACCACGCGGGCGATCTCCTCAAATGTCAGCAGCTCGTCTCGCGGCTTGAACGTCACATCCAGCGGCATGCAGTAGCGACAGCGGATGTTGCAGCGATCCGTCACGCTCACCCGCAGGTCGGTGTGCAGACGGCCAAACTGGTCGACGAGCCCAGTGGGAATGGGGGCGTTCATAGGCCGGGCCGCTCCTCTCCGTGCACCCAGCATCGCTCGCCCCCGGCAGTGTGCTCCCGCTTCCAGATCGGCACACTCGCCTTGAGGCGGTCCATCAGCCAGGCCGTGGCCGCGAAGGCTGCGGCCCGATGCTGGCTGGCCACCACCACCGCCACACTCGCCTC
>CALCGM010000437.1 GCA_937900985.1 uncultured Planctomycetaceae bacterium
TTTTCAGGAGTCGGATAATGGCGAAGAAGACGGGTGCCAAGCCCTTGACCAAGACGGAGATCATGCGAGCAATCTCCGAGACGACCGGGCTGGCAAAGAAGGACGTCGTGGCAGTCATCGACGCTCTTCACGCCGAGATTGAAAACGCGCTCAAGAAGGGCGGCGTTGGCGTGTTTTCGATCCCCGGCCTCGTGAAGGTTGAGCGGAAGGTCGTTCCTGCCCGCCCCGCCCAGAAGGGCGTCAAGAATCCCTTCACCGGCGAACTGCAGGATCGCCCCGCCAAGCCAGAGAGCGTGAAGGTCCGCGTGCGGGCTCTCAAGAACCTCAAGGCCATGGTCTAAGCCGCAGCGGCGGCCACCAGGCGTCACGGCCATCAGGCATCATGGAGGGCGGGTGAACTTTCGGGTTCACCCGCCCTTTCTTTTTGATGGTTCCGCTCCCGGGGGCGACGGGACGGTCAGCTCGCGTGCGACACGGCCCAGTCGGTCAGCATCGAGAACTGTGCCTGAAACGCCTGTTCGGAAACATTCAGCGGGCTCTTGAAGAAGGGAGCCAGCCAGGTCAGGGCCCCCTGCTCTCCCACCTGCGCGGCCCGATCCACCAGCCGCACCAGGTCGAGCACCAACGGAGCGGCCAGGATTGAGTCGCAGCCCTGCCATGTGAACTGCATCGTCATCGGTGTGCCGAGGAAGCCGCGGAAGTGGATGTGATCCCAGGCTGTCTTCCAGTCGCCGAGGCTCTCGATGTACTCGATCGAAACGTGGGTCTGCGGCGGGTAGCCAAGGATGGCGGCGAGCAGATGATCTTTGCTCTTCACCTTCGCCGCCTTGTTGCGGGGGTCGTCGAGCACCTTGCCGTCCATGTTGCCGAAGATGTTGTGGCCCACCCAGCTCATCACCTCCAGGTGGCGAGCGGCGAACATCGGGGCGAGCACGCTCTTGAGCAGCGTTTCACCGGTTTTTCCATCGCAGCCGGCATGAGCGACGCCGCGGTCGCGGGCCAGCTGCTGCAAGGCTGGCGGCGTGCTCCCGGTCGACGGTGTGAAGTTGACGTAGTGGCAGCCAGCCTCGGCCGCCGCGACGAAATAGAGGCTGCTCGCCGGCAATGGGCACTCCGCGGCATCGTCGAGCAGAGGCTCGATCGCCGCGTAGTCCTCGGGAATGGGCAGCTGTGGCGGCGGCTCGGTCGATGCCACGTTGACCATGACCACCCGCTCGAGCCCCTCGGCCGCCCGAAAGGCCTCGAGATCTGCCCGAATCCGCTCAATCGCAGCTCGCGGCGTTTCCACCAGGGCTGCCGTTTCCGGGGCGGCGAAACTGGCGATCTTGTCACCGGCAGCCACGATCGTGCCCGGCCGCAGCCGCTGCTCGGTGGCCGCAAACAGGTCGCCGGCCGCGTCGAGCAGGTCGGGCGTGATCGCCCGGCTCTCCTGCCACATCCGCTTGGCTTCCTCCCCGAGCGGCCCCGGACGAATGTCGTGCCCGCCGACCACGATGTCGTCAAACGCCACAAGCCCGAGCTGCGTGAAGGGCTCACACTCTGTCACCAGGCCGATCGGCGGTGTTTTTTTCTGCTGCAGGGCAGCCAGGCCCGTCAGCACGGTGGTGGCCACGCCGCCTTTCGCGCCAACGAGCCAGAGGCCGATTCGTGGTTTGGACATCCCGGCTCATCCCCCTGTCAAAGTCTGTCGAACGTCAACGGTTTCCCGTGCGGTTTCACAAAGAATCGCCGCAGCCTAGAGAAGCCGCCGCCGCTGAGCCAGCCCCGTCCGGATCACCCGACGTGGGCGGGCTGCCGTGCTGCGGGGTTCGCAAAGGCTCGCTCGATTGGCGATGATACGGCGGCGGGGAGAGGGTTCGTTGCCTGTGGGATACGTTGCCTCGGCATGGCCACTGCCTCGCCGCCGTCCCTGGAGTTTCGTCAATGCTGCGGTCAGCCCCACACATCCACCCCCGCCGCTGGTCTCCCCTCATCTGGCTCGTGCTGTCGCTGCTGGGGCTGCAGACAACGTCGCTGGCGACGGCCGCCGATGCTGGCGACATGGCCCCCGATTCCACGGCCGCGACGGTCTTTCGTCCGGATCGCCTCGCCGCCTGGTGCATCGTGCCTTTCGACGATGAGCCCCGCTCTCCGAGCGACCGCATGGCGATGCTCACGCGGCTGGGCATCACCCGCTACGCCTACGACTACCGGGCCGAACACATCCCACAGTTTGATGATGAGATGGTGCAGCTCAAGGCGGCCGGCATCGAGCTGGTTGGCTGGTGGTTTCCCACGGTGCTCAACGACGAAGCCCGGCTGATCCTCGAGGTGCTCAAGCGGCACGACATCCAGACGAGCCTGTGGGTGACCGGCGGCGGCGAACCGACCACCAGTGAAGCCGACCAGCAGGCCCGCGTGGCCGCCGAGGCCGCCCGCATCCGGCCCATCGCGGAAGCCGCCGAGGCGATCGGCTGCACCGTCGGCCTCTACAACCATGGCGGCTGGTTTGGCGAGCCGGAAAACCAGATCGAGATCATCGAGCACCTCGCCGCCGCGGGCATCGACAACGTGGGGATGGTCTACAACCAGCATCACGGCCATGAGCATGTCGACCGCTGGCCGGAGCTGCTCACTCTGATGCAGCCGCACCTGGAGATCCTCAACCTCAACGGCATGTTTTCAGGAGACGATGCCGTCGCTCACAAGATCGCGCCGATCGGCCAGGGCGACCTCGACGAGCAGCTGCTCTCGGCGATCGTCGCAAGCGGCTACGACGGGCCGTTTGGGATTCTCAATCACACCCAGCTCGATGCTGAGGAACGGCTCGCCGACAACCTGGCAGGACTGGCATGGGTGGCCGCTCGCATCGACGGCGATGCCGCCAGCCCCAAGCCAGCCATGAAAACCTGGGCTGGGCTGACGCCATCAGCAGAGGCCAGGGCCCTCGCTGCTGAAGCGGTCGGCCATGGTGACGCCGTCCGCGGGGCGGAGGTCTTTGCCCGCCACACGCTCGCCTGCCTCTCCTGCCACCGCGTGGGCGAGCACGGTGGTCGGGTTGGCCCTGCTCTGGAAATGATCGGTGCCCAGCGGCCGCCGGAGATGCTGGCGGATGCTCTGCTGCATCCGCAGCGTCATGTCGAGCCCGCCTATCAGGCCGTGGCCGTGTTGACCGACGACGGCCGGGCGATCCGTGGCTACCGTCTGCCCGACGCGACCACCGGCATTCGCCTGCGAGACCCCGTCAGCGAGACGATCCTGGAGCTGCCCTACGCCGAGCTGGAGGCGATTGAGCCGGTGGGCAGCCTGATGCCGAATCAGCTGCTCGATTCGCTCTCCCCCGCCGACCGCCGCCACCTCGTCCGCTTCCTCGCCGACCTCGGCCGGCATGAGCTGCTCTCGGCCGAGAGCACCGCCTCGATTCTTGAGCAGGCCCACTCCGGAGTGCCGGCGGCGTTTGTCTACGACCGCGAGCCGCTGGAGCCGCAGGTCGACCGCGACTGGCAGCTGCCGGTCAACCGCGACCGCGTGTTCGACTTCTACGCCAAGCAGGCCCGCTTCTTCCGCGACCGCTGCCCGCGGCCGGTGCTCACGCCCCCCTACCCAGGCCTCGACGGCGGAAGCTACGGCCACTGGGGCAATCAGAACGAAGAGACCTGGCGGAGCAACCACTGGAACGAGACCGTCCTCGGTTCGGTGCAGTGCGGCGTGCTGCACGCGTTTGGCGAGACCGTGGCGAGGGCCGTCTGCGTGCAGCTCGACGGAGGCCTCGCGGTCTGCTTCGACCCCGACCGGCTCTGCTACCCGGTGGTCTGGCAGGATGGCTTCCTCGGCTTCTCCGACGTGCGCGCCGGCTTTCTTGGTGGCCTGATCGCCCAGGGAAACCGCGTGGAGCATGCCGCCGCACCGCCGGAAGCCTCGGCCGCGGCCTACGAGGGCTTCTGCCGTCATGGCCGCCAGGTCGGCTTCCTCTATCGCCTCGACGGCGTGCGGTATCTCGATGTGCCCACGGTGGTCGACGGCCGGTTCGTGCGTCAGATGGCTCCGCTGGCAGAGCATCCGCTGAAGCATCTCGCCGACGGCGGGCCGCCACAGTGGCCGCAGGTGCTGGAAACCAAGGGCGAGCTCGGCAGCACTGCCCCCTTTGCGGTCGACACGCTCACCCTGCCCCACGACAACCCCTGGAATGCCCTCCTCTACTGCGGCGGCCACGACTTCCTGCCCGATGGCAGCATCGTCGTCTGCACCATGCAGGGGGACGTCTGGCGAGTTGCTGGCGTTGACGACGAGCTTGCCAGCCTGCGATGGCGACGGATCGCCGCCGGACTGCATCAGCCGCTCGGCCTCATTGTGGTCGAGGGCACGATCCATGTGCTGGGCCGCGACCAGATCACGCGGCTCCACGACACCAACGATGACGGTGAGATCGACCGCTATGAGTGCTTCTCGCGGGCCTACGCGACCAGCCCGGGCGGCCACGACTACGTGATGGGCCTTGAGCGGGATGCCGAAGGCCGTTTCCTGACCGCCTCGAGCAACCAGGGCCTGCTGCGGATCTCCGCCGACGGCCAGAGCGTTGACGTGCTCGCCACGGGCCTCCGCAACCCCGACGGCCTCGGCATCACCCCCTCCGGCCTGATCACCGCCGCGAGCAGCGAAGGCGACTGGGTGCC
>CALCGM010000438.1 GCA_937900985.1 uncultured Planctomycetaceae bacterium
CCGCACAAAGAGACGACTGCTTATGGCTGCTGCGGTTAGGCCCTGACCAGGTTCACAGATCCCCATCGCAGGGGCCTCTCATCGGAGGCCGTGACTTCCTCTGAGTTGTACGCCGCAATCTGTGGGCGGTCAAAGGGGGCTCGCGTTTGCTACATTTCCGGCCATGGCCACACCGATGATGCAACAGTTCGAGGCCGCCAAGGCCCGCTGCCCCGGAGCGCTCGTGCTCTTCCGCATGGGCGACTTCTACGAACTCTTTGGCGACGACGCCCGCGAAGCGGCCGAACTGCTCGACCTCACGGTCACCAGCCGCGAAAAGGGGCCCGATGCGATGCCGATGGCGGGCTTCCCGCACCATCAGCTCGACCCGCAGCTCGTGAAGCTCGTGGCCGCCGGTCGCCGGGTGGCGATCTGCGAGCAGATCGACGATCCCAAAACGACGAAGGGGCTGCTCCGCCGCGAGGTGACGCGGATCGTGACGCCCGGCATCGCAGCCGACGAGTCGCTCCTCGACCCAACCCGCAGCAACTTTCTGGTGGCGGTGCTTCCGGTGGAGACCGCCCTGGAGCCGCAGGCATCCCCCTCGTCCGACTCTCCGCAGGCGGCCGCGGCCGGGATCGCCTGGATCGACGTGGCCGGTGGCCGCTTCCAGGCGGCGGTCTTGCCACCGGCAGACCTCGCCGAGCATCTGCAGCGGCTCGATCCCGCGGAGTGCCTCTGCGACGAGCGGGATCGTGAAACCGTCTCGCAGCTGCTGCGGTCGGCGGGACTGCATGCAGCGATCACCGCACGGCCCTCGTGGTGGTTTGCGACCGACCGAGGCCCCGAGGAGCTTTCCCGCAAGCTTGGCGGGGTGTCGCTTGAGGGGCTCGGCTTCGAGCCGGCCCACGATGCGGCCGGGCTGGCCGCCGCCCACGCGGTGATCTGCTACCTCGAAGAGACGGAGCCTGCGGCCATCGGCCGGATCGGGCAGCTCAAGCCGTGGCGGAGCGGCCACGCAATGGAGATCGACGAGGCCACGCGGCGGACGCTCGAGCTCGTCCGCACCGTCAGCGAAGGCCGTCGGTCCGGCTCGCTGGCGGGTGTGCTCGATCGCACAAAGACGCCGATGGGGGCGCGGATGCTCTCCCGCTGGCTGGTGGCGCCGCTGATCGACCATGCGGCCATCGACCGCCGCCTCGATGCCGTTGGCATGCTGGTCGACAACGCATCGCTCGCCGGCGAACTCGCCGACACCCTCTCAGGGATCGGCGACCTGGAGCGGATCACCAGCAGGGTCGTGTCGGGCCGGGCGGGGCCCCGCGATGGAGAACGCATCGGCCAGGTGACTCGCGTGCTGCCGAGGCTGCGGTCGCTGCTGGAGCCGTTTGGCCCGGGGCTGCTAGCCGACTGCTGCGACTCGCTCGACCCGTGTGACGACATCGCCAGCCGCATCACCCAGACGCTGCGAGAAGGCTGCCCGGCCTACGCCCGTGACGGCGGCTTTATCCGCCCCGGCTTCGACGCCTCGCTCGATGAGCTGGTGGAGCTCGCCTCTGGCGGCAAGGAATGGATCACCCGGTATCAGGCTGAGCAGGTGGAGCGGACGGGCCTGACGTCGCTGAAGGTCGGCTTCAACCGGGTGTTTGGCTTCTACCTGGAGGTGAGCAAGTCGCAGAGCGACCGGGTGCCGGCCGACTATCTCCGCAAACAGACGGTGAAAAACGCCGAGCGCTACACCACGCCCGAGCTCGACGAGCGACAGCGGCAGGTGCTCGGCGCCGAGGATGCGGCGGTGCGTCGGGAGTGTGAGCTGTTTGAGGCGCTGCGGGAGTTTCTGGCGGGGGAGCACCGCAGGCTCGACCGCACGGCCGACCTGCTGGCGATGCTCGATGTGCTCGTGTCGATGGCCACGGTCGCCCGGCAGCGGGGCTGGTGCCGCCCTGAGATCACCGAGCGGCGGGAGCTCGAGCTGGTCGACGGCCGCCATCCGGTGCTTGAAGAGCTGCTGCCCGTGGGCACGCTGGTGGCCAACGATCTGCAGCTTGCCGCCGACTCAGCCGACGGTCCGCAGCTGCTGCTGGTCACCGGCCCCAACATGGGCGGCAAGAGCACCTATATCCGCCAGGCAGCCCTTGCCGTCGTGCTCGCCCAGGCGGGCTCTTGGGTGCCGGCAGCTCGCGCCCGCATCGGCATCGTCGACCGGCTGTTTGCCCGCATTGGTGCTGGCGACGACCTTGCCCGCGGGGCGAGCACATTCTTGGTGGAGATGGCCCAGACCGCGCGAATCCTCAACCGGGCCACGCCGCAGAGCCTGGTGATCCTCGATGAGGTCGGCCGGGGCACGAGCACGTTTGACGGGATGGCGTTGGCCCAGTCGGTGGTGGAGCATCTCCACGACGAGATCGGCTGCCGCACACTCTTCGCCACGCACTATCTCCAGCTCGCCGCCCTCGAGCGGCTGCCCGGCGTGATGAATGTGCAGGTGCTCGTGCAGCAGCACGGCGACCACCTGGTGTTTCTGCACAAGGTTGCCCGCGGCGCCGCCGACCGCAGCTGGGGCATCCACGTGGCCAAGCTCGCCGGCGTTCCCGACGACGTCATCGCCAGGGCAAGCACGCTGCTCGCCAGCCTCGAGGCCGACCCGCCCCCGCCACGCCCGTCCGGCCGCAAAGCGAAAGCCACCACCGACGACCCCCAGCTCCCGCTCTTCGGCAACGAGCAGCCGTCTCACCCGCACTGATTCATCTTGTCCCGAGGCGTCCCCGCCCCCACCAGCTCGGGCGCGACACCGCGAGCGGCCACGCCGCCATCATCCGCCACAATCTCCACCGCGATGCTCTTGTAGGCCGGCGTGCGGGAGAGCGGGTCGGCCGACTTCGGCACCAGCACGTTGCTCTCCGGGTAGTACATCGCCACGCAGCCGGGGCGAATCTGCTCGTAGGCCGACACAATCTGGCCCCGCATCTCACCGGCGGTGCTGCTTACTCGGCAGCGGCCGCCGGCCACGAGGCCCAGCCGCGAGACGTCGTCGGGGTGCATCAGCACGATGTCGCGGCGGGTCTGATTGCGGTAGAGGTCTTCTTCCTCGTAGACAACCGTGTTGAACTGGCCTTCGCTGCGGATCGTCATCAGCTGCAGGCTCTCGGGTGGCTCGGGCAGCTTGTGCGCGAAGAGCGTTGCCTTGCCATCGGCCGTGGGAAACGTCGAGGAATCGATCGCGCGGCCGGGAATCGAAAACTCTTTCTTGGTGCGGTCGATCTCGGCAATCTGCTCCAGGCCAGGCACGATCTTCGCGATCGCCGCGCGGATCGTGCTGGTGTGGGCCATTTCGGGCCAGTTGACCGGGCCGCCTTCACCGAGCACGCGGAGGGCGAGCTCGGCGATGATCTCCACCTCGCTGCGTGGGCCGAGCGGCTCGCCGCTGTCGCTGCTGCCGGATGCGTGCCTGGGCTTGCCGCCGTCGGAGAGGCGGATGTAGCTAAACATGCTCTCCTGCGTGGAGGGCTCGGGCTCCTCGTCGCGGGCGAGCACCGGCAGGATGATTGTTTCTTCGGCGGCGAGGCCGGAGGCATGGCCGGTGTTGAGCGAGGTGTTCATGGAGACCACCATGTCGACCTTGCCCATGGCCCGGGCCGCAAACGTGGCGTCGGGGCTTGCCCCCCAGAGGTTGCCGCCCAGGCAGAAGGCAAACCGCATGCGGCCGGCGTCGGCAGCCTCCAGGCATTCGAGCGTGTCGTAGCCCTTGCTCGTCGGCAGCGACACGTTGTAGGTGCTCTCCAGCCGCTCGAAGATGGCCTTCTTGAGCGTGGGTGTCACGCCCACGGTGCCCATGCCTTGGATGTTGGAGTGGCCGCGGATCGGCTGCAGGCCGGCGCCGGGGCGGCCCACCATCCGTCGCATGATCGCCAGGGCGGCGATCGCCTGCACGGTCGCTGCGCCGTGGAGGTGATGCGTGACGCCCATCGTCCAGGCAAACACCGCCCGCTTCGACTCGGCATACTGCCGGGTCATGTCGTCGATCTCGGCCTTCGACACGCCCGACTTGGCCACGATCTCCTCCCAGCTGAGGCCGTCGATGTGTGCGGCGAGCTCCGCCCAGCCGTGGCAGTGCTCCGCCAGGAAGGGCTCATCGATGATCAGCTCGCCGGAGGCGTTGGTCGGCTGCTCGGCGTGCATTTCCCGCAGCCGCTTCATCATGCCGTAGACCATCGCGAGGTCGCCGCCGACGAGCGGCTGCACGTAGGTGCTCGCGATTTCCGCGCCGAAGAAGAGCGCCCAGGCATCGCTCGGCACGGAGAAGTTGACGAGCCCCGTTTCCACGATCGGATTGACCACCACCACCTTGCCGCCCGAGCGACGCACCGTCATCAGCGTCCGCATCATGCGGGGATGGTTGCTCGCCGGATTGCCGCCGATGAGCATCACAAAGTCGCTCTTCTCCATGTCGTCGAGCTGGATCGTGCCTGCGCCCGAGCCGATCACACTGGCGAGGCCCACGCCGCTGGCCTGGTGGCAGTAATACGAGCAGTTGTTGACATGGTTGGTGCCGTAGAGGCGGGCGAAGAGCTGCAGCAGGAAGCCTGCCTCGTTGCTTGAGCGGCCGCTGAAGTAGAAGAAGGATTCCTCAGGAGGGGTCGCCGTGAGCTTGGCGGCGATCCGTTCCATCACC
>CALCGM010000439.1 GCA_937900985.1 uncultured Planctomycetaceae bacterium
ATGCGTTCGCCACGCTCGACGGAGCCCGGCCAGACTTCTCTCGCCGCCCTGGGCCGGCTGCCCCGGGCATGCCCGGCGGGCAGGCTGCAGGGGCCGACGAGGGTGGGTTTGCCTGGTCGAAGCTCGCTTCTGGCGAGACGCTCGTCGACGAGATCAAGGATCGCGCAGGCGGTCTGGCTGAGGGCATCGCCACCCCCGCCTCCTTTAAAGGAGGCGGCTACCGCGACTGCCGGACGGAGCTCACCACCATTGCCACGATGTTTGGGGTGATCGCGGCCTACGATGGCGATGTGCGGTGGAAAGGCGAGGCAGCGGCGGCCCGCGATCTCTTTGCTCGTGCGGGCTTCAACTGCAAGGCCGGGAGCGACCAGACCTACAACGAGGCCAAGGCGCGTGCTGACGACATGGCTTCCATGATTCAGGGGAGCCGCCTGGATCGCCCTGCAGACGGCGAGAGCGATGTTGCCTGGAGCGATGTTGCCGGCCGCTCGCCGTTGATGGTCAGGCTTGAACGGGCGGAGAAGGCGCTCTCCACAGCGACCAGTTCAGCCTCGGAGTTTCGCAGCGGAGCCGAGGTGGTGCTTCACGAGGCGGAGATCGTGGCCGTGCTCACGCAGGTGTTGCAAGAGCCAGAACTCGACGACTACGACGACGAGACCTACCGCCAGTATGCCGCCGCCATGGGCGAAGCCGCCCAGGCGATCCGCGGAGCTGTCCTCGAAGGCAGGTATGACGAAGCCACGGCAGCGGTCGGCCGACTGAAGCAGTCGTGCGACACCTGCCATGGCGACTACCGCTAACCCTCCTGCTCGCCTTCCGCCGGCGGCATCAGGTGCTGCAGGGGATCCAGGCCGATCAGTTCTGCCAGGCCTGCGTCGGCAAGTTCTTTGCCGGTGACGTAGCGATGGGTGCGAATCCAGGGCTCAATCTGCTCATGCCCGCAGCCGAAAAGGTTGCCCAGCAGCACATCCATTTCGTGCTCGAGATGCGCAAAGTGCCGCGACCACTCGGCAGCCTCGGTGATGCCAATGTGCTCTTCGCTCTGCCACTTCATCGGGTGAAAGAGGAACACGCT
>CALCGM010000440.1 GCA_937900985.1 uncultured Planctomycetaceae bacterium
CTATCCTGGTCCTGCGACGAGACTTTTGCCGCCTGCCGAGCTTGGACCATCCGCGCGCGGTCTTCCACCCCTTGTACCTCGTGGCGCGTGACAGTCTGTCGGCGTCCGCGGGGCAACTCGGCTTGCGGGCCCTGCCCTGCTCTGCCTACGGTCTCCCACCTTTTCACGGAGTCGTGTGCGGATGGGCCGAGTTGTTCTTCTTGTCTGCGCGAGCGGAGTGCTGATGGGGGGGCTGTCGTTTGGGCAGCCGCCACAGCCTGCGGGTGGGTTTCAAACGGTGTCGGTGAAGCCGACAGCGTGGGCCGACGACCGCTCGCTGCCAGCGGAACAGGGCCAGGAACTCAAGACCTACACGATCGCCCCGTTTGTGCAGCAGGCGGGGGCTGGCAGCGAGAAGCTGGTGGTCGACTGGGTGCTCCAGGAGACCGGCTACGCCAGCTGGCATGGCAGTCAGCTCGCGGCCCTGGCCGCGGATCCCACCACCCTGACCTGCTTTCACGTGCCCGAGATGCAGACGCGGGTTGCCGACATTGTGCAGCGATTTGTGGCGGATGCCGCCTCGCCGCATCGCTTTCTGGTGCGGGTTGTGGGGGTTGGCAGCCCCTCGTGGCGAGCTGACGTTGCCTCCGCGATGCAGCCGTTGCCCACAACCACCCCTGGCGTGCAGGCCTGGATGATGCCGCGGGAATCGGCCGCCTTGCTGCTGGCGACACTGCGGGCCCGGAGCGACTTTCGTGAGGTTCCCACGGGGCCGGTGCTAGCGGCAAACGGCCAGCCGGCCGTGATCTCCGGTGGGCGACGACGGCCCTATGTGCGGGATGTTGCCACCGGCACGCCCACGCCGCCCGGCTGGCAGCCGGTGACCAGCGGCTGCGATGAGGGGCTCTCGGTGGAAGTGCAGCCGCTGATTGCCGTGGATGGAACGGCCGTGGAAGCGATCCTCAGGTGCCGCATCGATCAGATCGAGCGGATGGCGGCCGTCGCGGTGGATGTGCCGACGGCCGAACGCGGCCGGGTGAACATCGAGGTGCCGCAGTCGTCGTCGGTGCGGGTCGGTGAACGGTTTCGCTGGCCAGCCAACCAGGCGCTCGTGGTCGGCCTGGGCCTCGTGCCCTGGCCCGTGCCCGATCCAGCCAAGCCTGGCGGCCCCACGCTGCTGCCTCCAGCCGCCCTGCGGATGGACGTGCTTGTGGTCGTTGAGCCGAGGCTTGCGTCTGCTCCGCCTCCGGCAGCCGGCTCGTGATCGTGATGGCGTGTCTGATGTCTCGGCAAGACAGCGAAGCCGGCGTCAGCCTATACTTCGCGAATTCCAAGCCTCTGAATGCCAGCGTGGCGTCCTGCTTGCAGGAACCGCGTCGTGCCGTGCAGGGTGTCGCGGGTCGCGGCCCTGAGGCAACGGGCCAGGTGGAACTGGCGGCGACTGTCGTGATGCCGGCCGAGGTCGCTGGAAGAGAGAGGTCAAGGCAACCCTGGATAGGAAACGGTGCATGAGTTTGTCCGCACAGCGGCGCGTCGTGGTAACGGGCATGGGCGTGGTCACTCCGCTCGGCCTTGAGCTTGATCAGGTGTTTGAATCGCTGGTCGCAGGCCGCAGTGGCGTCTGCGAAATCCGCGGGTTTTCCACCGCCGGCCTGCCGCTGCACCATGGCGGTGAGGCCACCGAGTTCACCGGCGACATTGCCAACTACGGTCCGTTGGAGGCTCCGCAGAAGCGGGCGATCCGCAAGGGGCAGAAGGTGATGTGCCGCGAGAGCCAGATGGCGGTTGCGGCCGCCCAGCGGGCGTTGCTGCATGCGGGGCTCGTTGGCGGCACGCACGAACCGACGCGGTGTGGCTGCGTTTTTGGCTCCGACTACATGCTCACGATGCCAGACGACTTCACCACATCCGTCGCCCACTGCCGGAGCGAGGATGGTGGCTTTGCCTTCGACAAATGGGCCGAAGAGGGGCTGCCGCGGATGGCCCCGCTCTGGCTGCTGCTCTACCTGCCGAACATGCCGGCGAGCCACATCGCGATCTACAACGACCTGCAGGGCCCGAGCAACTCGCTGACCATGCGAGAGTCGAGCGGCCATCTGGCGGTGGGCGAGGCGATGTCCACGATCCAGCGAGGGCAGGCAGATGTCATGCTTGCTGGTGCCACCGGCACGCGAATCCATCCGATGAAGACGGTGCACGCGCTGCAGAGCTGCCAGGTGGCCATGGGCGACGGCGATCCCACGACCTGGAGCCGTCCCTTCGATGTTGCCCGTGCGGGCATGGTGCTCGGCGAGGGGGCCGGCGTGTTTGTGCTTGAGGAGCTGGAGCATGCGGTCGCCCGTGGGGCGACGATCCATGCCGAAGTGCTGGGGCACGGCGCTCGAACAGCCTGTGATCTCCGCGGCGTTGGCGACGAGCGTCGGGCGATTGGCCTGGCGATGCAGCGGGCGGTGGAGATGGCCGGCGTGCCAGCTGCGTCGCTCGGCCACGTGCATGCCCGCGGAGTCAGCACAACGCTCGGCGACCGCGGTGAAGCGGCTGCCTTGGGGGATGTGCTCGGAGAGGCCGTTGGCCGTGTGCCGGTGGTGGCGGCGAAGAGCCACATGGGCAATCTCGGAGCAGGCAGCGGCCTGGTGGAAATGGCCACCAGCATCATCGCCATGCAGCGAGAGACGCTCTTCCCCCTCCTCAACCATCAGACGACGGATCCAGACTGCCCGATCCAGCCGGCCCGTGGTGGCGAGCCGGCTGGCGAGAGCTGCCTTTCGGTTGCCGCCACGCCGCAGGGGCAGGCTGCTGCTGTGATGCTGGGCCGCTTTCGAGGGTGAGGGAGGCGGCCAGATGGCTCGCCGAGCGGTAGCGGCTGCCGTGGGTTGACAACCCAACTGAGCCCCCGTACCGTGCGAGGTTCCGGCCCCTGGGCCGGATCGGGCTGTACCGCTGGCTGCGGTCCTGGGAAAGAGGGTTTCGCTCCTAGGAAAACCGTTGAAGCGGCTCGCAAGAGCCGCTCGGCGTCCATGACGTGAATGGCGTCGGTTGAGCCGGCATACTGCCCGGCACGACGTCCTCGTCCTTTGTGGGCTTTCGTCGCGTTGGCCGTGTCGCCACCGCGAGAAAGCTGAACCACAGGAGCGCCATGAAGCCCGACGAAATTCTCCGCGTCGTAGACGCCATCCACCGCGACAAGAACATCGACAAAGAAATCGTCTTCGGGGCGATTGAGTCGGCGCTCGTCACGGCGCTCACCAAACAGTATGGCGAGACAGCCGATATCGCGATCTCCATCGACCGTGAAAACGGCCGTGTCAGCGGCACGCATGACGGCGTCGAAATCGACACGCAGGAGCTTTCCGGCCGCATCGGTGCTCAGACCGCCAAGCAGGTGATCATTCAAAAGATCCGCGAGGCCGAGCGAGACGCCATCCACGACGAATATGAAGAGCAGGTCGGCTTCATGGTGTCGGGCGTGGTCAACCGCCACGAGGGGGCCATGGCCACCGTGTCGCTTGGCGGAACGGAGGCGATCCTCCCTCGCAGCGAGCAGATTCCGGGGGAGTCGTACCACCCCAACGAGCGGATTCGGGCCACGATCTTCGAGGTGCGGAAGCAGGGAAGCCGAGTCAAAATCATCCTCTCCCGGATCCGTCCGCAGCTTGTGCAGCGGCTGTTTGAGCAGGAGATCCCGGAGATCGCCGACGGTGTGATTGAGATCCGTGCGATCGCGCGGGAGCCTGGCTACCGCAGCAAAGTTGCTGTGATCAGCTCCGACGCCCGCGTCGACTGCGTGGGTGCCTGTGTCGGCGTTCGTGGCAACCGCATCAAGAACATCGTTGAAGAGCTTGGCGGCGAGCGGATCGACATCGTGCGGTGGAGCGACGACCTTCAGGTTCTTGTGCCCAATGCCCTCCAGCCAGCAGAGGTTGACGAGGTGATTCTCTGTCAGATGCTCGGTCGCGGCATTGTGCTGGTTCGCGAAGACCAGCTCTCGCTGGCGATCGGCCGCCGCGGGCAAAACGTGCGGCTGGCGAGCAAGCTCTGCGGCTGGGATATCGAGATCATGACCCGCGATGAGCTCGATCAGCAGATCGAGAAGGCCGTGGAAGGCTTTGCCTCGATTGAGGGGCTCGAGCCGGAAGTGGCCGAGCGGCTCGTCGGCGAGGGCTTCCTCTCCTACGACGATCTTTCGGTGATTGAGCCGGACGATCTGATGGAGATGGGAGGCCTTTCAGAAGAGGCCGTCGATGCGATTGTGAATGAGGCGGAGCGGCGGGCGGCGATTGCCGAAGAGGCTGCTGCCGACCAGCGGCGGCGTCAGCGCGAGCAGGATCAGATCGATGCTGCGGTTGCCGCGCAGGCGGCGGAAACCGACGCTGCCCAGGCTCCGGACGCACCGCCGGAAGCTGCTGCGGCCGAGGCTGCCCTCAACGACGTGGTGTCGGAGACGGCCGTGCCAGACGCGGCTGTGGCAGACGCCGAGTCGATGGGCGACGCCGGCGGAGAGGCACCTGCGGCGGAGTAGACGGTTGGGCTGGAGGTGAGGCCCGGCGGTTGTCGCCACGTGTTCGGGCTGTTGGCGAGCTGGGTTCGCTTTTTCGGCGGCAAGGATGATACACTAGCGATTCATTGACAAGACCCCGAAAGGTGGAAGAGGTGAGGCACGTGACAGGATGAGCGGACCATGCACGACGTCGTGAAGGTGTCGGCACGGAGGCCAGATTGCCAGCAGGCGATCCTTGGCCATGCGTCTGCCACAGTGGGTGCCTCCGCATCAGGCGGGCCGCGAGGAGCGAATCAGTCGCTGTTCGCGCAGTCTTGGTTGGGTGATGAGCGACGACAGGGTGATCTGAGACAGGGTGAGTGGTTGGCGTGGGCCGGCAATGCCGGTGCCATGACCGGAAGGATAGCGAGTGGCAGTTCGTATCTACACATTGGCCAAGGAGCTGAAGCTCGACAGCAAAGAGCTCGTCGAGATCTGCTCCCGTGCCGGTATTCACGACAAGGGGTCAGCCCTCGCGAGTCTCAGCGACGAGGAAGTCGCCAAGCTGCGGGAGTTCATGTCGGCAAAGTCGAAGCCGCCGGAGCGACCACCCGTCGCGCAGGCTGCCGTGAAGGCTCCGCCAGCCAAAACCGCCCTTCGGCGTGAAGACTACATTGCTCCGGCCGGCGTGAGTGGCCGTCCGGCAAAGCCGGTGCCGCCGGTGTCCAAGCCGTCAGGGAAGCCGCCTGGTGCGAGGCCTGCAGTAAAGCCGCCCGTGCCGCCGGTCGCTGTTCCTCCAGTGAGCCGAAGCACTCCTCAGCCGGCCACTCCGGCGATGACTCCCGAGGCCAAGCCGCCTGTTGCTCCGGCAGCGCCAGCACCGCCGCCACCGCTGTCGGCGGAAGCGCGACGCATCTCTGCCTTTGGGGACACTGGCGGAAAGCTGGTTTCCGGTGCCGCGGCAGGTGACAAGCCGCGGCCAACAGTCAAGCCAAAATCGGCCTCTCGGCCGGCGCCCCGGCCGACCTTCAAGCTGGCACCGATGCCCGCAGCGAAGAAGCCGGTCGCTCGTGCCTCGCAGGAGCCGGCGCCGCAGAAGCCAGACGTCAAGCTCCCCCTCGATGCGATCCGCAGTGCCAAGGCAGGAGGCTCCAAGCCGCTTGCTGAGCACATGCGAAAGCATGAGCAGCGGCAGGCCGATGCCGGTCGGCAGCGTGCTGCGGGCGGTGGGCGAGGTGGCGAGCCTGCAGTGCCTCCGCTGATGGAACCGGGCGGACGACTCCGTCGTTCGCCGCCGGGCAAGGTTGGGGGCCGGGCTGAGGGCGGTGATCTGCTCGGTGGCCGCGAGGTTCGGCAGCTTGCCCGCAAGCGGTCGACGGATCGCCGTGGGCGACTGGGAGATGACGACGATCGCGGCATGCGGCGTCGCCGCCCGCAGCGGCAACGGAAAACGGTCTCGACCGCAGCGCCTCGGAAGACGAATGCGTCGATCCAGGTGCCGTGCACGGTGCGTGCCTTCTCCGAAGCGATTGGCCTGGCTGCGAGTGAGGTGCTCAAGCGGCTGCTGGCGTTTGGCATGGAGACAATGCCCAGCATGGCGATGTCGCTCGATCGCGACACCGTCGAGCTGCTGGCAGCCGAGTTTGGTGTCGAACTCGATCTGAAAACGCCGGAAGACCTTGAGAAAGAGCTGATTGCTGGCTTTGAGGCAGTCGAAGAGGATCCCGAGCTGCGGAAGCCGCGTCCTCCGGTGGTCACGTTCCTCGGTCACGTTGACCACGGCAAGACGTCGCTGCTCGACCGCATCCTCGGCATCGACGTGGCGGCCCGCGAAAGCGGCGGTATTACCCAGCACATCCGGGCCTACACCGTCAATCGGGAAGACAACGAGCACGAAAACAAGTCGGTCACGTTTGTCGACACGCCGGGCCATGAAGCCTTCACGCAGATGCGTGCCCGTGGGGCCAACGTCACCGACTGTGCGGTGATTGTGGTGGCCGCAGACGACGGCCTGATGCCGCAGACGGAAGAGGCGATCAGCCATGCCCGTGCGGCCGGTGTGCCCATTGTGGTCTGTATCAACAAGATCGACCTGCCGGGTGCCGACGTCGACCGCATCTACCAGCAGCTGGCCGCCAACGAGCTCCTGCCGTCGGAGTGGGGTGGTGAAACGGAAGTCGTGAAGACCAGCGCCCTGACCGGTGAAGGTGTTGAGGATCTTCTCGAAACGCTGCTGACGATCGCCGAACTGCACGACCTGCGAGCCAATCCCGATCGTGATGCCGCTGGCGTGTGCCTCGATGCATCGGTGCACGAAGGCCGGGGCGTCGTGGCGTGTCTCATGGTTCAGAAGGGAACGCTCCGCGTCGGCGATGCGATTGTGTGCGGTGAGGCGAGCGGCCATGTGAAGTCGATGACCGAGACGCTCGACCGTCGCAAGCGACTGAAGGAAGCAGGCCCGTCACGGCCTGTGTTTGTTGCTGGTCTTGATATCGCGCCGGCACCGGGTGAGCGGTTCTATGTTGTGGAGTCGATTGCCAAGGCTCGCGAAGTTGCGATCAAGCGTTCGGGAATCCGCCGCGAGACGCACCTCTCCAAGCAGCCCGTGCATGTCACGCTCGAGAACCTGTTTGATCGTCTCGACACCGAGAAGACGCCGATCCTCAACCTCATCATCCGGGCCGATGTCCGCGGATCGATCGAGGCGATTCTCAAGGAGCTCGAAAAGCTTGAGCATCCCGAGGTCGGTGTCCGCGTTTTGCAGTCGACTGTGGGCGGCATCACCGAGGCCGACGTGGCTCTGGCCGATGCCTCAGACGCGGTGATCATCGGCTTCAATGTGGCTCCCGATGAGCGGGCCCGTTCGGCGGCGGAAGACCGCGGTGTGCAGATTCGTCGGTATGACATCATCTATCAGGTGACCGACGACCTGCGAGACGCCCTGGAAGGGATGCTGGCACCGGAGCGGCGCGAGGCCGAACTCGGGCGGGCGCTGGTGCAGCGAACCTTCTCCATCAGTCGTCTCGGTGTGATCGCCGGGTGCCGCGTGATCGCTGGCACAATCCATCGCAACGCCCGCATCCGAGTGGTCCGCGACAGCGTTGTGATTGGCGACTACGCCCTTGACTCGCTGCGACGGGAGAAAGACGACGTACGCGAGGTCCGCGATGGCCTTGAGTGCGGTATCAAGCTTGTCGGCTTCAACGACATCAAGGAAGCGGACATCCTCGAATGCTATCGCATCGAGGAAGTGGCCCGCACGCTCTCGTGAGGCACTGAGGCGTGAGCACGAGACGACTCCTCAAAGCAGCCGAGGCGGTTCGCGAAGTGGTGAGCATGGCGATTCTCACCTCGGTGCGCGACCCGCGGGTTCGGGATGTGACGGTGACACGGGCGGAAATGGCTCCCGACATGCGATCGGCCACGGTCTACGTGTCGGTGATGGGGAGCCCGTCGAAGCAGCAGACTGCCCTTCGCGGTCTGGCCAGCTCGGCAGGATATCTCCAGTCTCGCATCGCCGACTCGATTGAAACCCGCTACACGCCGAAGCTGCGGTTTGAACTCGACAAGGGCGTGCAGCACGCGCTTGAGATCGACCAGATGCTCAGGCAGGTGCTTCCGCCCAGTGATGAGGATGAAGCGGTGGAGCCCGCCGATGAGCAGGCCTCGGAGCCGCCCGGCGCATCCGAAACATGAAGGCTGGCAGTGCCACCGCAAGCGGTGGCCTGCTGGGGGGCGAAACAGAGTTCAGGTTGTCTGGAGTCGCAAAAAGACGCATGGCCACACCGACACGCACGCAGCTGCTGACGAAGCTGCAAAAAGTCCTCAAACAGAACTACAAGATGGTGCTGCCGGACACGGGCCGGTCGGTGCTCGAGCAGGTGCTGTTTGCCTGCTGCCTGGAAAATGCCGGCTATGAGGCGGCCGAGAAGGCCTTCGCCCAGCTCGGTGAAAACTACTTCGATCTCAACGAAGTGCGGGTCACGACGGTGGCCGAACTTGCCGAGGCCCTTCAGCAGCTCCCGGATCCGTCGCGGGCAGCCCTTTCGCTGCGACGTGTGCTGCAGAGCGTCTTTGAATCGACCTACAGCTTCTCGCTTGAGCATGCCCGCAAGAACTCCATCGCCAATGGCATCAAGACGCTCCAGGCGCTGCAGGGGGTGCCATCGTTTGTGACGTCGTTTGTGGTCTCAACCGGGCTTGGAGGCCACACGATCCCGCTCGATGACGGCGGGCTGGCCGTGCTCTGGCTGGCTGGTCTGATCACCCAAGAGGAATACGACGCCCGGAGCGTGCCCTGGCTCGAGCGGGCGATTCCCAAAAAGGCGGGCAAGGAGTTTGCGTCGCAGCTGCATCAGTTTGGCGCGGATCTCTTGGCCAACATCCACTCGCCGAAGTTCCGCACGCTGGTGCTCTCGATCAATCCCGACGCCAAGGATCTGTTTCCCAAGCGTGGGGCATCGCTGGTTCCTCCGAAACCAGCGGAAGGGGCGGCAGGGCTTGAGGCCGGCCACAGTGAGGAGCACCGGCCGGCAGGTCCGCAGGCGGCTGCCAGGCCTGTGGGCAAAACCCCGATGCCTCCCCCGGGTTCCGGCCCGAAGCGGACGGCTGATGGAAAATCAGGCAAGTCTGGGCCAAAGCCCTTCGTGGTGAAACCGAACATGGCTCGGCCGCTGACCATCAAGCCGGAGACGACCGAACAGGCCTCGCCGGCCGAACCGGCAGCGGCGGCGGCGGAAAAACCGGCTACCAAGAAAAAAACCGCGGCCAAGGCCGCTGCCACGCCGGCGGCAGCAAAGAAGGCCAAGAAAGCGTCGGCGGCCAAGAAGTCGTCGTCGAAGTCGTCCGCCAGCGGAAAAACTGCCAGCAAGGCAAGCGTTGGCAAAGCCAAGAAAGCCGAGAAAAAAGCTTCGAGCGGAAAAAAAGCCGCCACAAAGGCGAGCGGTAGCGGGCACTCCCGCCAGTTGGCAAAGAGGAAGCCGAGGTAGTCGCCTGGGGGCGACACTTGTCAGCAGGAGGTGACGGAGATGGCAGGACATTCCCACTGGGCCAATATCTCCCGCAAGAAGTCGCTGGTTGATGCCAAGCGAGGGAAGCTCTGGAGCAAGCTTGCCAAGGCGATCATCGTGGCGGCCAAGCACGGTGGCGCTGATCCCGACGCCAATCTCAGGCTGCGGTATGCGATCGATGCGGCCAAGGCCGTGAGCATGCCCAAGGAAAACATCAACCGTGCTATTAAGGCCGGCACTGGAGAACTGAAGGGCGGCAACCTCGAGGAGAGCGTCTACGAGGGCTATGGTGCCAGCGGCGTGGCCGTGCTTTGTGAAATCCTCACCGACAATCGCAACCGCACCGCTCCGGAGATTCGCAAAATCTTTGAGATGTGCGACGGGAAGCTCGGCGCGACCGGCTGCGTGGCCTGGATGTTTGAGCGACGGGGGCTCGTGCGGATTCCGTTGGATGCCTGCGATGAGGAGCGGCTGCTCGAGATCGGCCTTGAGGCCGGAGCAGAGGACGTCTCACGCGGCCCTGAGCAGTGGGAGGTCCGCTGCGAGCCTGCGGTGATGAGCGGCGTGATCGATGCCCTCGCCTCTGCCGGTGTGACGGTCGAAGCGAGCGAGATCGTCCGCGAACCGACCACCACGGTGGATGTGGAAAGCCCCGACGAGGCTCGCAAAGTGCTCGACTTGATGGAGCGGCTCGACGATCACGACGATGTGCAGAGCGTCGCGGCAAACTTCAATATTCCCGACGAGGCGATGGCCGCCCTTGGTGAAGGCTGAGCCCTCCCTCGTCGGTCAGCGGCTCACTCGTCTTCCTCGGAGTGGGCAACCGCCGGCCAGTAGTCGTCGAAATCGAATGCTGGGCTGTTGTCGAGATCGTGGCACTCCAGGCAGTTGTTGATCGTCCGCTTGCGGCCTTCGGGAGTGTCGATCGTCATCCCCAGTTCGGCGCGGAGCCGATCACGCTCAACCTCGCTGGCGATGACATCGCCGGCCTCAACGGCCGCGTGGGCAGCCGCCGGCCCGTGGCAGTTCTCGCAGCCCTGATGAGCGAGGTGTGGGGTTTCGGCACGGCTGAGGAAGCCTCCCTCGTAGGGCTCAAACTTCTGCGGCACCCAGCCCACCACATGGCAGGAGAGACACTCCGGGTCGTGGTCGCGTTGAGGACTGGCCTCCTCCAACGTGGTCAGTGCGGTGGCATGAGGTGTTTCTTTCCAAACCTCGTAGGCCGTGGTGTGGCAGTCGGCACAGGCGTGGCTCCCGGCAAACCGCCGCCCGCTCGGATGCCGGGACGTGCCAACCTTGAGGCCCTGCAGCCCGAGTGTTTCCAGCTGAACCTGGTAACTGCCCAGCAAGCGAATCATCTCGTCAGACTCGCCCCAGCGGGCGTCGAGCGGAACACGCTGCGTCCGCAGGAAGCGACCAGACGATGTCTTCATCGCCGGCTGCACGGCGGTCGCCGCTGCCTGCGGGTCGTCGTAGAAGCCGATCGC
>CALCGM010000441.1 GCA_937900985.1 uncultured Planctomycetaceae bacterium
CACGATCTTCCTCGGCGGCAGGCTGCTGGGGAATCGCCTCAACGAGCACTACAAGGACGTGGTGCCCTTTGAAGAGCTCGCCGGCGAGATCACTGCCGTGCTGGCCTGCTACAAGGCGGAGCGAACCAGCGACGAAACCCTCGGCGACTTCTGCCACCGCAAGGGAGTCGACGGGGTGCGAACCTGGGCCGACGAGTGGCTCGCAGGGAGCCGCGGCCACGGTTAGGCCACGGCCAGCTACGGCCCGGCAAAGGCCTCAGGATCGGTGAGCACAAACATGTGGCCGTGATCAGCGGTCACGATCACAGCGGTCTTGTCCCAGCCGCCATGGCTTTCGATCCAGTCGGTGATCGCGGTAAACGCCGCATCACCGCTGAGGGTGGCGCCAATCGCTCCGTCGATGTTGTTGGCGTGGCTCGCCCAGTCGACGTCGCCGGCCTCGACCATCAGCCAGAAGTTCTCCTGCTGCCCTAAGACATCGAGAGCCGCGGTGGTCATCTCGGCGAGGGTGGGGTTTTCGCTGACGTCAGCCGGCGTGTAGCTGATCTTGGGGCTGTACTTGCGACGCAGCTCGGAGTCGGCCAGCAGCGAGGGATCGTCCGGCTCACCCGTGACTGGGTCGAAGCGGCCATCGGCGGTGGCAAAGGGGAGGCTGCCTTCAGCGGTGCCAAAGAATCCAAACAGCCGACGCTCGTTGGCGACTGCCTTCTCCGCTGCCTCGCGGAGCACCTCAGCACCGCTCCGCCCCGCCGTCCGCAGGGCGACCTCGTAGCGGCCGCCATTGGCTGCATCGATCGCCGCGAGCGTTGAGGGGGCGAGATACTTGTTGCCCGGCTCGTAGTTGCGGCCCTGCTGGGCGTCGCTCTCGACCTCAACCCCATGTCCGCAGCCGATCAGCACATCGAGGCCCGGCAGCGGCTCGCCGCGATGGGAGATCGACCGCTCGCCGACCATGTCGCGGGTGATGTCCTGGTAGTCGTTGCGGGTCACGTTGTTGGCATAGGCACAGGCTGGCGTGGCATGGGAGATCGGCACGCTCGACACCGCTCCCGTGGCCCAGCCCCGCTGCTGCAGGGTGCGGGCGATCGGCTCAAAGCGACGGCCATACACGTCGACGTTGACGGCGTTGTTGAAGGTCTTGATGCCGGTGCACAGCGATACGGCAGAGGCCGCTGAGTCGGTGACAGCGTGGGGCCGCGACCGGTTCTTGCCAATCAGGTAGGTGGCGCTTGCTCGCGGGTCCCCCGGGGAGTGGCCGCCGAGGCTGGGATCGTAGCCGCCGGGTGTCTTGCCGCCGGGGTTGACCACCAGCTGCACGTCGACGTCGACATCGGTGCCGTCATTGGCAGGGCTGGTCACGCAGGAGCCGAAGTCGGTCACCACGCCGTCGTAGTCGAGGAAGGCCAGGCCCGTGCCGCGGCCTTCGTCGTAGGCGACCGTGCCATTGGCGGCGATGGCGGTTGTTCGCGTCATCGTCCAGTCGAGGCCGTCAAACACCACCAGCACGATCCGCTTCCAGCCGGCGTCGGCGGCGGCAAGCTGCAGGGCATGGATGTCGGTCTGGTCGAAATACTCAGCCTGCTCGTTGAGCGTGCCATCAGGCAGCTGGCCATAGAGGGCCGTCAGCCGCTCCGCATCGCGGTAGATGCTGTTGGCTCCGTCGATGCCGCTGAGCGTGATGCCGAAAGAGTAGACAGGAATCAGCCGGTTGGAGTGGCTGCTGTAGCTGACATACCGCTCAGGCTGATCACCCCAGTAGCCCCAGCTGGCAGTGCCGGTCTGCTCAGCCGCAATCTGCATCTGCGCAACCGTGTCGCCGCCGGCTCCGCTGCCATCCTGGGCAGAGGCCAAGCGGGCCAGAGAGGCCGTCGCCAGCAACAAAACAACCAGCACCAGCCGCCGCATGAAAGCTTCCCTCAAGACACCGAGTCGCGACCGCGAAGCAACCATTTCCAGGCCCCATGGGTCAGGCGGGCAGGTCGTCCCACATCGGGCACCACAGGGGGGCTCGCGGAAACACCTGCATAGCAAACTTTTGCGCGATTTGCGTTGAGGCGGCGAGCCTGCCAGCGGCAGCCGCTTCTGCGGGATCACACTGGCCGAGCACAAGCCGGGCAAACTCGTCGTGGGAGAGCCGCAGGTAGCTGCGGCCGACGCGGCCGGTGTGGACCTTGGCCTGGCCCCGGCCCAGCACCAGCGAGCCGCGGAAGGTGGGCGTCTCGAGGCCGAGTTCGATCGTTTCTGTGACACCTTCGGCAGCCAGGCGAGCCGCGATCGCCGGAGCCACCAGCTCGAGCAGGCCCGCTGGATCGAAAACGCGGGCCACGATCATGCGATCCGCCGAAACATCCACAGCGGCGTCGGGGCCCGCCACGAACCGATGGAGTGGATCGGTCGTGGCCGACTCGTAGAAGATCTCCTGACGATCATTTTCGATCGCCTCGCTGCAAACCCGCGTCAGGATTTGTCGTTCGAGCCCTGGAAACTCAGGGTCGGCAAGCAGCTCAAGCACCCGATTGCCCTGCTGGATGCAGTAGCCAACGATGCGGGCATTGGTCTCATGGAGGTCGTAGCGGTCGTGGCCGACGAGGGCCACGAGCAGGGAGTCAAAGGCGCCCCGGCTGACGAGCCATCGCGAATAGGCCTCGCTGCGGTCACCCGGGCCGTTGAAGCGAGCAGCGTTGTGGTTGTAGACCCGAAGAATCGCGGGCAGCTCGACATGCCGCCACTGCCGCATCGTCACGGTCGCTCCCTGCTCGCTGCCGGATGCGGCACCGTCGTCGAGGAGCCTTGAGAGAATGTCCGTGGGCCTGCCTGGCGTGACACCATCGCGGCCGAGCACGCTCCAGCCCAGCTGATGGAACGACGAGGCGATCCGCGTTCGCGACAGGCCGATCAGGGCCCCGGTCGCTCGGATGCGGTCTTCCGTTTCCCGGACGAGCCGCTGGCCATGACCGGCGCCGCGGCACTCCGGCAGGATGGCCAGGCGATCGATGACCGCACTCGGCACAGGCACTCCGGCGACAAACACGTTGCGCGGCACCACCTCTGCGTGGCCCACGATCCGGCCTCCGAGACGGGCCACAAGCCGATTGGTGGAGTCGTGGTCGGGATGGTCGACCGCGGCCTGAAACTCAGCGCGGCTTGGCGGGCAGGACAGCCCGGAGAGCAGCTGGAGGATTTCCGCCTGCTCACCAGCGCGAGCCGGCGAAATCTCCGGCTCGGCGAGCATCCATTCCGGCGGCCGTGATGGCTCGACCTGCATGTGCGGCTTGTGCCAGACCGCGGGCCGGGGAGTGAGCGACCGTCGGCGGTAGACGGTGCCGGAGGGGCGAATCTGCACCTCCTCGACAACCTTCTTCGAGGCGGTCTTCTTTCGCGATCCACTTCCCGACGTCTTCGTGTCGGCGGTGCCGGTTGCGGCCTTCCGCGTCGATGAGCCGGCTCGAGCCTTCGAGACGGAGGCGGCCTTCGTGGCAGACGCCTTGCGACCGCGAGCGGTCGCCGCGGTTGACTGCCTCACCGGCTGCCCTGATTTCCCAGAAGGCTGACTCTGGCCGCGTGGCATATCGCGTCCTCTCCCTGGAGCCTCGTTTCCAATCCGTTGGGAGGAAACCATAGGCTATTTGTCAAGACGATTCCAGTAGCAGGAACCTCCTGAGGTCGTCTTCGCTGAAGAAACACCATGGATACTCCCGCGATCCAAGCAGGCTCTGAGCGCGGGAGGCGCGGGCGAGTGGCGCCACTTGATCGAGAAGGTTTTGTCGCAGCGGCTGGGTGTAGCGGGCGAGGGACTCGTTGGCCAAGCGGATTGCATCGCAGCGACGCTTGGCAAGCGCCGGCGTCGCGAGGGTTTCGATCCACCGCCACTTCTCGTGAGCCAGGTTTTTTGCCGCGCCGTCAGCCTCCACCGCG
>CALCGM010000442.1 GCA_937900985.1 uncultured Planctomycetaceae bacterium
TGAGGCGCTCGCATGAAGGCGAGAAGCAGACGCGACCAGACGGTGCGGCGAGTTTGCTCCACCTCCTCGATCGAGCCAGGCAGAGAGCCGCCCTCACCCTCGGAGGGTCTGCCCAGTGCGTTGGCGAGGAGCCCGCCGAGCACCCCCACGCCGTCGAGGTTGCGACCGGCCTGAGCGGTCGCCTCGAGCATGCCCAGCCGTCCTTCCTCAACCGCCTGCTCGAACGCGAAGAAGCTCATCGCGAAGGCGAGGGCTGGGCTCCAAGCGAAGAGCACCGCCCGTCTGAGCCAGCGGCTTTTCCAGGCCAGGGCGATGCCGGTCGAGGCGATCACCATCGCCGCCGAGCCCGGCGGCCGTCGCACGCCTGTCCATGATCGATAGCCGACGTCATGCAGGGGCATGCAGCACCTCGGGGGTCTGAGCGGCTTCCGCCTCTCGAAGACTGGCGATGAAGACTTCCTCGAGCGGCCGCTGCGCCGGCTCGAAACTCCGCACTCCCACGCCCACATCGCGGGCATGCTCACAGACCGCCCGCAGCACGGCCGGCGTGTCGCCGTCGGCTGGCGTCGCGACCTCCACGGCTGGTCCGCGGCTGGTGCGGACCAGACTCGCAGCGATGCCTGCGGCGGAGAGCGCCCGGGCGAGTTCTTCCAGTGGTCCGGTTCCCTCGACCCGGTGCATCGGCAGGGCTGGCCGCGTCAGCTCCTCGATGCTGCCCGAGAGCCGCACCCGGCCGGCAGCCAGCACGATCGCCCGTTCGCAGATCGCCTGCACATCGGGCAGCACGTGCGTGCAGAGGAAGATCGTCTTGCCATGATCGCGGGCCAGCGTGACCAGGCGGCCGAGCATCGCCTTTCGCTCGATCGGGTCGAGGCCGTTGGTCGGCTCGTCGAGGATGATCAGCGGCGGGTCGTGGACAATCGCTGCGGCAAAGGCGACCTTCTGCCGCGTGCCAACCGAGAACGTCTCCAGCGGCCGATACCGCTCCTGGCCGGCATCGCACCAGTCGAGCACCTCGTGGGCCCTCCGCAGCGCCTCCCCGGCTGGAATGCCGCAGAGCCGCGCCGCATACCGCACCATGCCCACACCGGTCAGGCCGGGCACCGCCGACTCATCTTCAGGCACGACCCCTACCTGCTGCCGCACCTGCCGTGGGGCCTTTTGCGGATCGAGGCCAAAGACCCGCACGCTGCCCCCGGCGAGCTTCACCAGGCCGAGCACGGTCCGCACAAGGGTGCTCTTGCCGGCACCATTGGGGCCGACCAGGCCGGTGATGCCTGGCTCAACCCGCAGCGAAACGCCATCGAGTGCGGTGCGGTTGCCGTAGCGTTTGACAACACGGTCGAGTTCGACTGGGCAGGCGTCGCTGCTGTCTGCACTACGCATGGCCCAACTTTCCGAGCGCTCAGATGACTGGTGTGATGAACAAGTGGTGCTGTGAGCTGCTGGTGCTTCCAGATCTCTTCAACGACGGATGTCGGGCACACGTTGCGTGAGCGACATTTTTTCCAGCTCCCGGGCAGTGAGCCGGAGGTCAGTCCTCCATCACCTCGACTTCTTTGGCTTTGGCGAGATCGCCCACCTGAGCCTCAAACTTCTTGGTCAGCTCCTGCACGTCATCCTTGGTGGAACTGACGTCGTCTTCGGTCATGCTGCCACCGGTTTTCTCGCCGTCGGCGGCCTTGTTGGCATCGCGGCGGACGTTGCGGATGGCGACGCGGCTCTCTTCGGCGAGCTCTTTGATGCGAGAAGTCATCTTCCGCCGCACATCGGTCGACAGCGGCGGCACGGTGATGCGGATCACGCGGCCATCGCTCTGGGGATTGAAGCCGAGATCGCTGGCATGCAGGGCCTTCTCGATATCCTTGAGCGTGCTCGGATCAAACGGCCGCACCACGATCTGATTCGGCTCGGGCGATCCCACGTTGGCCAGGGCCTTAATCGGCGTGGGCGATCCGTAGACCTCCACCTTGAGCGAGTCGACGAGGCCCGGATTGGCCCGGCCGGTTCGGATTCCCGTAAGGGCGTGACGGAAGACCTCGACAGCCTTCTCCATGCGTTCTTCAGCGTCGAGCAGGATGTCGTCTGCCGGCATGTTGCGAGATCTCCTTGAGGCGGCCGCGACCGAGAGACAGCCTCTGCTGCCCCCGCTCGCTGGCGAGAACTTGATTGTCGCAGGAGGCTGCGCGGCACTTCAAGTCAGCCGCCACAGAAACGGCTCTCGGAGCAATCGCGTAGGCAGCAGCCGCCACCGCAAGGCCATCCCGCCACAAGGATGGCTGCTCAGCCAAGCCGGCTGGTGACGAGCGTGCCGAGGCGTTCACCGGCGACGGCCCGTTCGATGTTGCCGTCGGTGCGGTAGTTGAAAACGAGGATCGGCATCGAGTGTTCACGGCACTGGGAGATGGCCGTCGCGTCCATCACCCGCAGGCCCTGCTCCTGCACCTGCTGGTAGGTCAGGTCGCGATAGAGCATCGCGTGTGGGTTTCGCTCCGGATCGTCGGAGTACACGCCATCAACCCGCGTGGCCTTCAGCAGAATGTCGGCCTCAAGCTCGAGCGCCCGCTGGGCCGCCGCAGTGTCGGTGGTCACAAACGGGCTGCCCGTGCCCGCGGCCAGAATCACGATGCGGCCCTTTTCCAGGTGACGACGGGCCCGGCGGCGAATGTAGGGCTCTGCCACACCGTCCATCTTGATGGCGGTCATCAGCCGCGTGCTCGCGCCCAGGCTCTCCAGGGCGTCTTGCAGGGCGAGCCCGTTGATCACCGTGGCCAGCATGCCCATGTAGTGGGCGGTGGCCTCCTGGATCGCGGCGTTGCCCGCAGTGAACGAACCGCCTCGGAGGATGTTGCCACCCCCGATCACCACCGCCACCTGCACGCCTCGCGAAGCGACGCGGACCGTCTGCTCGGCGATGTGAACCACCTCCTCCATGGAGATGCCACGCTCGCCAGCTCGCGCGAAACTCTCGCCAGAGAGCTTCAGCAGCACGCGTTTGTAGGGTGTGGGGGTCATGGTCACCGGAGAGGGCTGCACTCAGCCGCCGAGGCTCCAGTTCTCCATCGTCTTGACTTCGATCCCGGAGCTCTGAGCGAGTTTGCCGACGGTCTGCTTGTCGTCCTTCACGAAGGGCTGTTCGAGCAGCACACACTGGCTGAAGAAGTTGCGAAGACGGCCCTCGATCATCTTCTCGACGATATTGGCTGGCTTGCCTTCGGCGAGCGCGGCCTCGGTGAGAATCTCTTTTTCCTTTTCGACGGCCGCTGGGTCGAGCTCTTCCTTGGAGACGGCCTTGGGGGCCATGGCAACGATGTGCATGGCGATGTCCTTGGCCACGTCGGCAATCGCCGATCCCGCCTTGCCCGCGAGCTCGACAAGGCACGCCTTGGAGCCGTCGTGGTGGGCATAGCCGCCGCAGGGGGCGTCGATGCGGCGAATGCGGGAGAGTTCAAACACCTCTCGCATGCGGTTGAAGAGGTCGTCCTTGAGTTCGCCGAGCGTGCGGTCGGGGTGGGCCAGGCTCTTCTGGGCGAGCAGCTCTTCAGGCGAACTGGCACCTGGGCCGAGGGCCAACTGCTTGGCCATGTCGGTGACGAGGTCTTTGAAGTCGGGGCTGTTGGCAACCGGAGCGCTCTCGCACTTCAGCTCCACCATCGCGCCGACGCCCTTGTCGAGGTCGGTGTAGACGGCCAGGCGGCCCGTGCTCATCTCGCGGTCAGAGCGCATCGCCTGGGTCTTGATGCCCTGCTTCCGCAGCCACTCGATCGCGGCATTCGTGTCGCCACCACACTCGGACAGCGCCTTCTTGCACTCCATCATCGGGAGCCCGGTCTTGTCCCGCAGGCTCTTGACATCAGCTGCCGTGATTGCCGCCATCGTTGTCTCTCCCTGTCAGTCGGATTTCTGTCTGTCAGTCGGATTTCTGTTTTCTTCAACCGCATGCCGATCGCGGTGCATGCGTGTGATCGTTTTCTGCCGAGCCGCTGCTCCTCCGTGAGAGGCGGAGGGCCCTCTCGGGCGTTCTTTCACGAGGCCTCGCCGGTCGTCAGCTGCATCGCAGGTCAGCGAGCACCTCAAGCGAATCTGGTGATGGCCGGAACAGGACTTCCGCCAGCTCAGGTTCGCGGCGGACGAGGCGCTGCTCGCTTGGCCCGCTGGGCACCGTCTTTGTCTGCCCCTTCCGAAGCGACCTGAGCCTGCGTGGAATGCTCGGCCTTGCCCTCCAGGATGGCATCGGCAAGGCGGGCAGCCACCAGCTCGATCGATCGGATCGAATCATCGTTGCCGGGGATCGGCAGGTCGATGACGTCGGGATCGCAGTCGGTGTCGATCAAGGCCAGCGTGGTGATGCCCATCTTGCGGGCTTCGTTGACCGCGTTCTTTTCCTTCTTCGGGTCGAAGAGCACGAGGCACTCCGGCAGCCGGGAGAGGGTGCGGATGCCACCGAGATTTCGCATCATCTTGCGATACTCGCGACGCAGCGACGACTGCATCTTCTTGGAGTAGGCGGCAAACTCGTCGGTGATCGCTGTCTCCGACGACGACGGCATCAGCCGCTCGAGCTCCTCGAGGCGGGCGAGCCGATTGCGGATGGTGCGGAAGTTGGTGAGGGTTCCGCCGAGCCAGCGTTCGCTGACATACGGCATGCCGCAGCGGGCTGCCTCACGCGAGATCGCATCCTGCCCTTGCCGCTTGGTGCCCACAAACAGCACCAGGCTTCCGGAGGCCGCGACCTGCTTGAGATATTTCCTGGCCCGCAGCAGACCACGGATCGTCTCGCGGACGTCGATGATGTGGATCAGGTTCTTGCGGCCGTGAATGTACGGACGCATCTTCGGATTCCAGCGGCTGGCACGGTGGCCAAAATGGACACCAGCCTCAATCAACTCCTGAGCCAAAACACTCGACACGCTGACGGTCTCACGAAAAGGAAGGGTTGTGCTGCGGCGGAC
>CALCGM010000443.1 GCA_937900985.1 uncultured Planctomycetaceae bacterium
ATCGCGTCAACGACTACTCAGCCGTGAAGATCAGCCTCGCCCGGCCGCACGATATTCGCAGCTGGTCGTTTGGCGAGGTGAAGAAGCCTGAGACGATCAACTACCGCACCTACCGTCCTGAGAAGGACGGCCTGATGTGCGAACGGATCTTCGGACCGGAAAAGGACTGGGAGTGTGCCTGCGGTAAGTATCGCGGGATGAAATACAAGGGGATGATCTGCGATCGCTGCGGCGTGAAGGTCACCCACAGCCGCGTCCGCCGCAAGCGGATGGGCCATATCGAGCTGGCCGCGCCGGTCGTGCACATCTGGTTCTTCAAGGCGATGCCCAGCCGCTTGGGCGCGCTGCTCGACATGAAGACCTCCAGCCTGGAGAAGGTGATCTACTTCCAGGACTACGTCGTGCTCGATGCCGGCGACACGCCGCTGAAGGTGCAGCAGCTGCTCACCGAGGAAGAGTATCGGCAGGCGAAGGCCGACTACGGCGAGGGGGCTTTCGAGGCAGGCATGGGTGCGGAGGCTGTCCGCAAACTGCTCCTCTCGCTCGACCTGGTGACGCTCTCCAAGGAACTGCGTGAAGAGCTGGTGACCACCGGCTCGAAGCAGAAGAAGAAGGACCTGGTCAATCGACTGAAGATCGTTGAGGCGATCCGCGACAGCGAAAACAAGCCAGAGTGGATGGTCCTCGACGTGATCCCCGTGATCCCGCCAGACCTCCGCCCGCTGGTGATGCTCGACAGCGGCAACTTTGCCACCAGCGATCTCAACGATCTCTACCGCCGCATCATCAACCGCAACAACCGTCTCAAGAAGCTCGTTGACCTCAACGCGCCTGAAGTGATCATCCGCAACGAGAAGCGGATGCTGCAGCAGTCGGTCGATGCCCTCTTCGACAACAACCGCTGCAAGCGGCCTGTGCTCGCCAGCAGCAACCGCCCGCTGAAGAGCCTGACGGACATGATCAAGGGCAAGCAGGGCCGCTTCCGCGAAAACCTGCTCGGCAAGCGTGTCGACTACTCCGCGCGAAGCGTGATCGTGGTCGGCCCCAGCCTGCGGCTGCATCAGTGCGGCCTGCCCAAGAAGATCGCCCTGGAGCTCTATCAGCCGTTCATCATTCGCAGGCTCAAGGAGCTCGGCCACGCCGACACGATCAAGAGCGCAAAGAAGATGCTCGAGCGGAAAGACGCCGAGGTGTGGGACATCCTCGAAGAGGTGATCCGCAACCATCCGGTGCTGCTCAACCGCGCCCCGACGCTCCACCGCATGGGCATCCAGGCCTTCGAGCCAACGCTCGTGGAAGGCAACGCCATCAAGCTGCATCCGCTGGTCTGCAAAGGCTTCAACGCCGACTTCGACGGCGACCAGATGGCCGTGCACCTGCCGCTCTCGATCGAGGCCCAGGTGGAAGCCCACACGCTGATGCTCTCCACCAACAACATCTTCAGCCCAGCCAACGGTGCGCCGATCATCTCGCCCTCGCAGGACGTGGTGATGGGCTGCTACTACCTGACGATGTCGATGGCAGGTCGTCGCGGCGAAGGCATGGTGTTTCACGACTTTGACGAAGTGGAACTCGCCCACTCGATGGGCAAGGTCGACACCCACGCGAAGATCAAGGTCAAGCTGCCCCCCAACCAGCGTCTGAAGACCGACGCGGAGGCTGACAGCCAGCCAGGGGCGTTGATCGAGACGACCGCTGGCCGCGTGCTGTTTAACTCGGTGCTGCCTGAGGGAATGCTCTTCTACAACCACCCGATGAAGTCGGGCGAGTTGGCGAAGGTGATCTCCGACTGCTACCAGACCCTCAGCCGTCGCAAGACGATCGACCTGCTCGACGACATGAATCAGGTCGGCTTCCGTTGGGCCACGAAGAGCGGCCTGTCGTTTGCCACCGACGACCTGATCACGCCTGAGTCGAAGACCAAGATCATCGGCGACGCTGAGAAGAGCGTGATGAAGATCATGAAGCTCTATCAGCGTGGTGTGATCACCGACGGCGAGCGGTACAACCAGGTTCTCGACGCCTGGACCCACGCCCGCGAGCTGATCACCGTCGAGATGATGGCGGAGTTGGAGCAAGACACCGACGCCAAAGACAACCGCCGCAGCGGCTACGTGAACCCGATCCACCTGATGGCCAACTCGGGTGCCCGAGGCGGTGTGGAGCAGATTCGTCAGCTGGCCGGCATGCGAGGCCTGATGGCCAAGCCGTCGGGCAAGATCATCGAGACGCCGATTAAGGCTAACTTCCGTGAGGGCCTGACGGTGCTGGAATACTTCAGCTCCACGCACGGTGCTCGAAAGGGCCTGGCCGACACCGCCCTCAAGACGGCCGACTCGGGCTACCTGACGCGAAAGCTCGCCGACGTTGCTCAAAACGTGGTCGTCACCATGCACGACTGCGGCACGACGCAGGGCCTCACCAAGGGCGTCATCTACCGGGGCGAAAAGGTCGAGGTGGGCTTGGCCGACTCGATCCGTGGCCGTGTGAGCCTGGTCGAGATTCGCAACCCGAAGACCGACGAAATCGTGGTTGGCGAGAACGACATGATCACGCCCGCCATGGCCCGTCAGATCGAGGCCCTGGGCGTTGAGAAGATCGAGGTTCGCAGCGCTCTGACATGCGAGGCACCGCTGGGTGTCTGCCGTCTCTGCTACGGCATGGACCTCTCCACGGGCTCGCTCGTGGAAGAAGGTATGGCCGTGGGCATCATTGCCGCCCAGAGCATCGGCGAACCAGGAACGCAGCTGACGATGCGGACGTTCCACATCGGCGGCGTCGGCCAGCGTGCGATCGAAGAGAACGAAAGCCGAGCCAAGAAGGCTGGTATCGTCCGGTTCACACGGCTTCGCACCGTGACCAATGAGCAGGGCGAGGAAGTCGTGCTGGCCCGCAACGGTGAGATCGCGATTCTCGAAGACTCCGGCCGCGAGCTCGAGAAGTTTGACGTGCCTGCCGGTGCGATCCTGAAGGTCAAGGAAAACGACGAGGTCAAGCAGGGCTCTGTGCTCGTCACCTGGGACCCGCACTCGATTCCGATTCTCTCCGAAGTTGCCGGTAAGGTTCGCTTCGAGGACGTCATCGAGGGCGAGACCCTCCGCGTGGAGAAGGACCCCAGCGGCCACTTGCGTCAGATGATCATGGAGCACAAGGGGGCTTACCACCCGCAGATTGTGCTCGAAGATGCCAACGGCCAGATCCTCGACTTCTACT
>CALCGM010000444.1 GCA_937900985.1 uncultured Planctomycetaceae bacterium
AGCGGCGGGCAGCCTTCGAGCAGCAGCAGCAGCAGCTCAGGCAGGCCCAGCAGGCCGCCCAGGATGAGTCGACCGCGTTTCAGGATGTGATGGAGACGCTCGCGCAGGGCGAGAAACTGCTCTCATCGCAGTACCGCGAGCGGTATCGCGAAGCTGCCTCAGAGGGCCCCACCGCGCAGGTGCGGCTGCTCTACGAGCAGCTCAACGATCAGACCGACGAGATCACCAAGAAGAATCGGCTTGTGGCAGCGCTGGGCGCTGCGAGCCAGGATGTGCAGGACTACCTGCTGAGGTCGCTGCCGCAGGCCGACCGCGTGGACCGCTACGACGGCCGCATCGTGTCGATCGATGAGGTGAATGGCACCGTGGAAGTTGCGGTGCCGGCCGCTGCGGGCCTCCGCCCAGGCCTCGTGTTTCGCGTGTTCTCTGGCGACGATCTGACCCCGCTGTGGTCCGCGAGCAAGGGAACGGTGGAGGTGGTCTCCTCGCGAGCAGGCCGCGTTGTCGCTCGGATCCGCGATGAAGCGATGCGAAATCCGATCATCGTGGGCGACGGTCTGGCCACGCCCCTGTGGAGCCCCGGCATGCCGATGGACGTGGTGATTGTCGGCCTGGTGCAGCTCGACGACGACAAGCAGGAAGACGCTGAGGATCTCAACGCACTGGTGGAGCGGCTCGGTGGACGGGTTTCTTCCGATGTGGAGGCCTCCACGACGCTGCTGGTTGATGCCGGACGGCCGGTGTCGCGGGGTGGAGATGATTCCCGCGAGCCGATCTTCCGTCCACAGGATGAGAAACGCCGCAACGATCAGATCGATCAGGCCCGGCGTCTCGGCATCCGCACCGTCGGCCTGGATGTGTTCCTCGACTGGCTTGGCATGGACCGTGAGACCATGCAGAGTGGCCAGGCCGTGGATATCCCCGGCCGCCGGCTCAGCCGCGAGGATGCCTCGGCGTCGGTTGCTCCGTGACCGCCCTCCCGCGCCGCTCACCGGCGGTTGCTTGCACCTGCTGCCGCCGGCAGCCACAATCCGCCCAGTTGGGAAACCATGGTCGATGGGGCTGCCGCTCGCGGGCTGACGGTGCCACGACCACCTCTGGGAGTGAGAGCGATGGCATCGATCTGGCGGCTGACTGTGGCCCTGGTGGTTGGAGTGCTCTGCGGCAGCGGGAGCCTGGCGGCGGCCGCTGAAGCGGCTGCAGCTGACGAACAGGGATTTGTCTCGATCTTCGACGGCACGCTCGAGGGCTGGGAAGGCAAAAGCGAGTTCTGGTCGGCTGCCGACGGCGCGATCGTTGGCCAGACCACGGCGGAAAACCCGACCGACGGCAACACCTTCCTCTTCTGGAGGCAGGGCGAACTCGACGACTTCGAACTCCGGCTCGCCTACCGGATCACCGGAGGCAACAGCGGCATTCAGTATCGCAGCCGCGACTTTGGCGACTTCGTCGCCGGCGGCTATCAGGCCGACATCGATTCCGGCACCACCTACTCCGGCATCAACTACGAGGAGCGGGGCCGTGGCATCCTCGTCACCCGCGGAAAGCGGATGGAGATCGCTGCCGACGGCACGAAGACCGAAGGGGACGCGATCGGCGACAGCGACGCGCTGCAGGCCACCATCAAGCAGGGCGACTGGAACGAGTATCGGATCGTGGCGGAGGGACCGCGGCTGCGGCACTTCATCAACGGGCAGTTGATGAGCGAGGTGGTTGACCATCAGGAGGGCAAACGGGCCGAGAAGGGAATCCTCGCCCTGCAGCTGCACGCCGGCCCGCCGATGAAAGTCGAGTTCAAGAACATCCGTCTCAAGCGGCTCTCGCTTGCCGACGGTCGCAAGAAGGTGGTCTTCGTGGCGGGCCGCCCCAGCCACGCTCCTGGCGAGCATGAGTTTCGAGCGGGTTCGCTGCTGATGGCGAAGTGCCTGGAGGAAAGCTGTCCGCAGGTGGTCACCGCCGTCTACGGTGGCGGCTGGCCGACCGATCCCACCGCCTTTGACAACGCCGATGCGATCCACTTTTTTGCCGACGGCGGCGGCGGCCATCCCGTGATCCAGCGAAACCGCCTGACGGAGATCGCGGCCTTGGCGAAGCGGGGGGTGGGGATCGCCTGTCTGCACTACGCGGTGGAGGTTCCGCCGGAAAAGGGAGGAGCCGAGTTTCTCGATATGATCGGGGGCTTCTTTGAGACCCACTGGTCGGTCAACCCGCACTGGATGCTGGCCTCGACGCAGCTCGCCGCCGAACATCCGATCACCCGCGGCGTGGAGCCCTTTGAAATCCAGGATGAGTGGTACTACCACATGCGGTTTCGCGATGGTGACGACCGGGTTGTGCCGATCCTCACCGCGGTCCCGCCCGATGCCACCCGTGAACGCCCCGACGGCCCCCACAGCAACAACCCCACCGTGCGGGCCAACAAAGGGGCTCGCGAGGTGCTCGCCTGGGCCTACGATCGCCCCGATGGAGGCCGAGGCTTCGGCTGCACCGGCGCCCACTTCCACCGCAACTTTGGCAACGAGCCGTTTCGCAAGCTGATGCTCAATGCCATCGTCTGGACTGCCGGCCTGGATGTGCCCGAGTCTGGGATCGTCTCGCAGATTTCAGACGACGAGCTCGTGGCGAATCTCGACCCCAAGTAGCCGCTCGGTTGCAACACCGGCAACGCATTTTCACCGACGCTTTGTGCACCCCAAGGAGATACGACCATGCCCACGCTCACCGTCGAAGGTGTCGGCAGTTTTGAAGTTCCCGCCGGCAAGCGGCTCGTCAACGCCCTGGTTGACGAATGCGGCGTCGACCAGCTCCACGCCTGTGGTGGCCATGCCCGCTGCACGACCTGTCGCGTCGAGTTTGTCGAAGGTGAGCCTGCGAAGATCACCAAGGCTGAGCAGGATGTGCTTGAGGCCAAGGGGCTCGCTGGCACGCCCGGCGTGCGGCTCTCCTGCCAGATTCTCTGCGAAGCCGATATGACCGTGCGGGCGACGCACCGGCTGGCAGGCTCTGGCCGCCAGGATGCTGGGGGCCGCCCTGCGGATCAGCTGCAGCCGGAGCCGGCGGAGTGGGTCGAGCGGTAGGGTCGCTCGGGGTGAGCCCGGGGCTGCCCCTCCGGACGCTCACCTCGGCCATCCCTGGCCTCGGTTCGCTCGGACCTCACGACGCTCTCGCCCTCCGGGCTTCGCTTGTGAGCTACGCCGGAGGGTCAGCCCCGGG
>CALCGM010000445.1 GCA_937900985.1 uncultured Planctomycetaceae bacterium
GCTGGGGGATGTAGGCCTCGGGCTGGTAGTAGTCGTAGTAGCTGACGAAGTAGTGCACGGCGTTGTGCGGGAAAAACTCGCGAAACTCGCCGTAGAGCTGGGCCGCGAGGGTTTTGTTGTGCGAGAGCACGAGCGTCGGCCGCCCCACGCGGGCGATCACGTTGGCCATCGTGAAGGTCTTGCCGGAGCCGGTCACGCCCATCAGCACCTGGGAGGGCCGCCCGCTCTGGAGGCCCCCCACGAGCGCGTCGATGGCGGCGGGCTGGTCGCCGGCGGGAGCGTATTTACTGACCAGTTCGAAGGTCATCGGTGCTGGGGCCGGCGGGAGGGGTGGTGGCGGTCGGGAGCGGCTGGAGAAACGGCCGGATCTCGGCGAGGGTGATCTCACCGATGCCGGGGACGGCAAGCAGGTCATCAATGGCGGCGTAGGGCCCGACCGTGGTTCTCCGCTCGATGATTCTATCGGCCAGGGCCGGGCCGATCCGCGGCAGCTGGAGGAGTTCCACGCGGCGGGCGGTGTTGATGTCGACCCGGTAGCCCGCGGGGTTGCTGTCGGAGGGGTGGCTTGGCGTGTCGCGTTCGGCCACGAGGCCGCCGGTCAAGCCGCCAGCAGCGGCAAACCAGATCGCCATGCCCGCGAGCCCTGCGGCGGCGATGAGGGCGACGATCGGCTGCAGGCGGCTGGGCAGCAGCGGCTCCGCAGGGGCGTTGTCGTGGGGAGCCGGGGCGGCTGATAGAGTGGTGGCCCACACCGGCGGTGCTGGTGGCTGGCGGACGTCGGGCGGCGGATCGGACGGGCTGGGCGGCATCCTGCGAGCCTACTGCACGCGGCCCCTGCCCTGCAGGCCGGTTTCTCGCGGCCAGGGCCCTGCCGCATGGCTCGCCGCGAGTCGTTTTTCCCGCGATTCCCAGAGGAGATTCCCCGGATGACCGATTCCCGCCCTGCCCTGCCCGCCCGCGTGCCCGCTGGGGGAGATTTTCGCCAGGAGCGCTGGGATGCGGCGCTTGCAGCGCACGCCGCGAGCTGCGTGCGGGACTGGCTGGCGGAAGACCTCGGCCATGAGGCCGACTGGACGAGCGTGGGCCTCGTGTCTCCGACGGCGACGGCGGAGCTGACCGTGGTGGCGCGGGATGCCGGCGTGGTGGCGGGGCTGCCCGTGGGGCAGCTCGTCTGCGGATGCGTCGATGAGGAGCTGATGTTTCGCCCGCTGGTCGAGGAGGCTGCGGCCGTGCGGGCAGGCGACGCCGTGGCGGTGATTGCAGGGCCAGTCCGCGACATCCTGGTGGCCGAGCGGACGCTGCTCAACGCGCTGGGGCGGATGTCGGGGGTGGCCACGGCCGTGCGACGGCTGGTCGACGCGGTCGAAGGCACCGGCTGCCGGATCTACGACACCCGGAAAACCGTGCCCGGCTGGCGGCGGCTCGACAAGTATGCCGCGCGGGCGGGTGGCGGCTGGAACCACCGTGGCGGCCTGTTTGATGCGATCCTGATCAAAGACAACCACCTCGCCCAGCTGGCCGCCGAGGGGCTCGATCCCGGGCAGGCGGTGTCGCGGGCCCGGGCCTTCGTGGCCCAGACGTTTCCGCCGGAGCGGGCGGCAGCGATGGTAGTCGAGGTCGAAATCGACCTGCTCGACGACCTGCCAGCGGTGCTTGCCGCCGGGGCCGACATCGTGCTTCTCGACAACATGGGGCCGACGGCCCTGCGGGCGGCGGTGGCGATGCGGGATGCGGCGTCGCCGGGCGTGGTGCTGGAGGCTTCCGGGGGGATTTCCCTGGACACCGTCCGCGAGATCGCGGAAGCCGGGGTCGACCGGATCAGCTCAGGCTGGCCAACCCACGACGCCCCCTGGCTCGATTTCGGGCTCGACTGGGCGTGAGTGCTGTCACGGTTTGTGCCGTTTTTAGCGGCTTTTTGCCGTCGCCAAAAAAATTTCACAGAAACGTTTGACAGGTCCGATAAAGCCCGATATATTCCCCAAAAGAGTTGGGTGATGTGCCCAGCCAATGTTTCTTTAGGCAGCCGCTCGTGAGTTCCTCCCACTGCGTGTGACCCCCGCAAGGCTTCGGCCTTGGTGTGGTCCACCCCGCTAAGTCGGGGAGCGTGGTTGAGTTGATCCGAGCTTTCTGGTGGCCTGTTTTCCGACTTCGGAAATCTTTGTTCGCCTGAACGCAGCCGCATGTCTATGCGGTCATCATGTGGGGATTTCTCCCTCGTGGTGGGCTCTGGTCTGTTCTCTGCGGCTGTTTTTTGGCCGTTCGCGATCGCGGTGGACTGAGGAACTCAAGTGTGGCCGTCTCTGTGGCCCGTTCCGAACACGTTTTCCACCGTTTGAGAGCCTGCTTCATGTGCAACCTCAGCACCGGCCTGCCCCTCTGTGAGGCAACTCGCGTGGCTTTGGCTGCTGCGGCTGGTTTCAGCCGGGGTGTGCTGGAGCGACCGGGAGCAGCGCCGCGCTAGCAGTAGATGGTTCTT
>CALCGM010000446.1 GCA_937900985.1 uncultured Planctomycetaceae bacterium
AACAGTTCCATGACCGCTCACTCCATCCAGAACCGGCAGGCCCTGACGCGCTCGTCGCGCACCGTTTGCAGGGCCATCTGGGGAAGAACCTACGAACGCGGCGACAGAGCCACAAGCAGGGGAGGCAACTGTGACAGAATTCTCACAAACCCCCAGCCGCTGACGTGCAGGCCACGGCACACGTTCGAGAGCCGTACTTTGCCCTTGGGTCGGGGAACTCCAGAGCCCAGGGGCAGTTCATTGTGGCTACGGTGCCACGCCGGCTTCCTGCTGAAGCCGACGCAGCTCGTTCTTGCCGCCATCGGTGATTGCGAAGACGAAGCGGGCGAGGTCGAGGAAGGCCTGACGGTCTTCGAGCTGGCCGATCAGCCCTGCCGGCATCGTCGACTGCTCCTGCGGGATCAGCTCGTCGATGTCATCGCTGGCCAGCGTCCGTTTGGCTCCCTTGTCGGTCGGCAGGCTGAGCACCAGCTCGTCGTCGGTCTGCGACACGAGGAAGCCTGAGAGCACCTCGCCGTTGGCGGTGATCGCGGTGACCTGCTGGTAGCCCTCGCGGATCTTTGCCGAGGGCCTGAGCATCGACTCCACAAGGTATGGCTGGGTCGCACCCTCGCGGGCGTCGGTGAGATGGGGGCCGAGCTGGTAGCCGTAGGGCACGGCATGGCAGGTGGCGCAGGCGACCTTCTCGTTGAAGAAAACCGCGGCGCCGCGGGCCGCATCACCGTGGGCAAGGGCATCCGCCACGAGCTGCTCAAGCGGCTCAGCCTCCAGCTCTGCCTGCAGCGCGGGGTTGAGCGGGGCGTCGTCCATCAGGGCGGGCCTGCTGCCCTCGGGGAACGGATGCTCTTCGAGCAGTTCCTGCGGCGAGTAAAACTTCTTCCGCGAGCGGGTTGCCTCGCGGATGCGGGCCACCTCGTCTTCCACGACCACTGGGGCGTCGTTGCCCCAGCTGTTGCGGACGTAGGTGAGCACCGCCGCGATCTCTTCGTCGGTGTAGAACATGCCGACCGCCGTCATCGGAGGCACGCCGCCGGCTGGCTGATACTGCCGGCCCGCCACCTGGATCGGCCCCCACAGGCCGTGCAGCGTGAGCTTGATCAGCCGATCGGGATCGCTCGTGACCCACTCGCTGGCGACGAGCGGCGGATACATCCCGGGGATGCCCTGGCCGTGGTCGCGGTGGCAGGTGTTGCAGGAGCCTTCCTCGTAGAACACCCGCTGGCCGAGCTCGTAGGTGTTCACGAAGCCCTTGTTTTCAAACTTCGGCGACTGCGTGCGGACATCCTTGGGCTTGGCGGCCCCGGGCAGCCCGCTGGCCAGCATCGTGTCGAGGTCGACGGTGAGTCGGTTGCTCTGGAAGCCGGCGGCAACTTCGGCTCGCACCTCGCTGCCGAGCGTGAGCATGGCGGCATTGAGGGCATTGCGAATCCACTTGTCGGTCGGATTGGAGGCGACGGCCAAGGCCACCTCAGCCCCGGCGGCACCGCCGAGCCACGAGGCAGCCGACAAGGCTTCGAGCCGCACCCGTGGATGATCGTCGCCCGCGGCCTGCAGCAGCAGCGGCAGCGGGTTGTCGAGCAGGTGCAGGCAGTGCCGCACGACTCGCACGGCTCCGGCCCGCACGCGGTGGTCGCGGGCAGCCAGGCATCGCTCGAGCAGCGGGAGCGAGGGCGCCTGCTGCCCCCAGGTGGCCCAGAGGGCCTCCAGCTGCAGCCGCTCGTCATCGCGGTGGGCTTCGGCAAACGCCTCGGCCGCTGGCAGCACCTCAGCCGCTGGCCGGCCGCGGAGCTCCCGCTGCGATCGCTTGCGGGCGTTCATCTCGGGCAGTCTCAGGTTGGCAAAGAGGTCGTCGATTGACGCTCCTGCAACTACCGGCGGGTCGACCAACGGCCGCGATGGATAGGTGATCCGGTAGATCCGGCCATACTCGCTGTTGCGGAGCGGGTCGCGGGCCGAGTGCTGCATGTGGCCGATCAGCGTGTTGTGCCAGTCGATGAAGAAGAGGCTGCCGTCGGGGCCGATCTCGAGATCGCAGGGGCGGAAGTTGCCGTCGGTCGACTGGATCAGGTTCTGCCGGAAGTGCCCCTTGATCTCGCTGCCGTCTTCCACGACCTCAAAGTCTTTGATGCCGAGGAAGCCGATCGTGTTGGCGTAGAGGTAGTCGCCCTGCACTTCTTCCGGGAAGTGTCTCGACGAGAGAAACTCGGCGCCGGAGGTTGGCCGGATGTGGTGCTCGTAGTTGAACTTCGACACCTTGGCCATCTCTGCCGCGTGCGGGATCTTGAGGGAGTAGCCGAGCATCCAGATCTGCTCGCCGCCCGAGGCATCGTTGACGAAGGTCTGGCCGTAGGCGTCGTGGGCCACGCCCCAGGGATTGTTGACGTCGAGCTGCATCACCCGCTCGACCTTCCAGGAGTGCGGGTCAAATCGCCACACGCCGCCGTCGGTCATCCGCTGCGGCCCCCAGGGAGTTTCCACCTGAGAGTGCAGAAAGCGGCCCTCGCACATATAGATGCCGCCGCCGTGGTCGACATCGAAGGCGGAGATGGCATGGTGCGTGTCGTGGGGATCGAAGCCGTCGAGGAGATACTCGGTGACATCAGCCCGGTCGTCGCCGTCGGTGTCTTTGAGGAGCATCAGAAATGGCTCCTGCGAGAGATACACACCCTCCGGAGCGAGCTCGAAGCCGATCGGCATGTGCAGGCCGTCGGCAAACACGGTCTCCGTGTCGGCCCGGCCGTCGCCGTCGGTGTCTTCGTAGATCAGGATCATGTCGTTGGGCTTGGCATCGCCCGGCTTGTAGTGCGGGTAGCTCGGCAGGGTCGACACCCACAGCCGGCCGCGGTTGTCAAACCGCATCTGGCAGGGGTTGCCGAGATTGGGAAACTGCTGCTCGGAGGCAAACAGCGACGCCTCATAGCCCTCGGGCAGCTCGAAGCTCGCCAGGGCCTCACGCTCTTCCGTCAGGTAGTCGAGGCTGCCGTTCTTCCCGCTGACGGCGTAGTTGGTTTCCACCGGCGAAAGCGAGCGGGTCGCCGAGTCGTCGACCTGAATCGAGCTGGCCTCGCCGCGAGCGATCTCCCAGATGTTGCGATCCCGCAGCACGGTCATCTGGCGGATCTTCTCGATCTCCTCGGGATAGTTGAAGTTGCCAAAGGGAGCCCAGCGGCGTCCGTAGGCATGCACGCCGTTGAGCATGCGGAAGTCGTTTCGCCAGAACCAGGCTTTGTCGGCGACGGCAGCGTGCAGCAGCGAGTCGCTGGCAACCTCGCCAGCGTCGGTGCCAAAGAGCTGCCGGAACAGCTCTGGGGCCAGCCGGCGGTAGCCCTCCTGCGAGAGGTGCACGCCATTGATCGTCAGCGGCTCGGCCGCCTCGGCAAACCACTGCTGCGTGGGCGTGAAGAGATCGACAAAGCCCACCTTCCGATCCCGAGCGACCTCTTCGATCGCGGCGGCATAGGCGGCAAGCAGGTCGTTGCGGGCGGCGGTGTCGGGAATCGCGAACTCCGGGTGGGCCTCGGCGGCGATCGGCGAGGCGAGTACGAGCCGCGGGGGCGTGGTGCCGGCGAGCTCGTAGGATCGCGAGAGCGTGTGGTCGACAAAGGCGGTCAGCTCGTTCTTGAAGTTGTCGAGGCCCTCAAGGCCGGCAAAGGATTCGTTGAAGCCGAAGAAGGCCACGATGGTCGTGCCCTCGACGATCGTGAGCCACTCATCGGGCTTGGGGTAGTGGCCGATGCCGAAGTGGCCGCGGATCTCGGGATGGAAGGCCTCGGCGCCGGGAAAGGCCCAGGGGTCGTCCTTGCCGGCCTCGGGTCGGAAGCCGGGCGTGTGGCCGGGAAAGCCCATGTTGCGGAAGGTGATCTGCTGCTCGGCAAACCGCTGATGCAGCAGTGTTTCAAAGAAGTTGTGGTGCTCCATCCGCTCGGCGAGGCCATTGCCGATGAAGACCAGTGTTTCCCGCTGGCGGAGGTGGAGCGGCAGCGTCGTGGCAGGAGCCTCGCCCTCCAGGGCGACGGGCTGGTGGTAGACGGGCCGCTGCTGGTCAATCTGCTGCTGCTCGGTGGGGGTGACGGTGGAGAGCACCTCAATGCCGCCGCCATCGCGTGACGATTCGGCTCCGCGTGCGGAAAGGCTGCTGACGGCAGCCAAGGCGAGCGCCGCGGCCCAGATGGCCGAAGAAAAGGTGTGCGTCAGGATGTGCATCGTCACTCCACTGAAAACCAGGCGGAAAAATGGCGGGTTGGGCCCTGGACACGGGCCGCATCGCTGGAGGCCGACGGCGTCCTCGCCCCTGCCGAAGTCTACCGTGAGTGATGTCGACCTGCAGATCCCGCAGACGCTGCAACGCCTTGGCGAGTTCCCCCTGGGGCCAACCACGTCATCGTCGGCGAGGAGCCCGCCAGCGGCGAAGCGAGCGACTCACCGCCCTCGCCCCCGTGCCTGCCTTCAGATTATGATTTCATGCATAATGTTTTCCTGCATAGTCTTTCGGAGCGGCCGGCGTGGAGTTTCTCAACCGACATGAAGAGATGCGGCGGCTGGAGATGGTCGCCCAGCAAAACGAAGCCGCTCTGGTGGTCGTCTGGGGTCGACGTCGCGTTGGAAAAAGCCGGCTCCTTGCGGAATGGGCCACACGCCACGGCGGTCTTTACTGGGTGGGAGATGAGTCGGGGCCTGCTATTCAGCGGCGATACCTGGCCGCCGCGCTGGAAGCGGTGCTGCCAGGCTTTGCCGCTGTCGACTATCCCGACTGGTACTCGTTGCTCGACCGCCTTTCGCGAGACGCCCGCGCTGCCCGCTGGCGGGGCCCGCTGGTGCTCGATGAGCTGCCCTACCTTGTGGCCCCGTCTCCCGAGCTGCCAAGCGTGCTGCAGAAATGGATCGACCGCGAGAGGCGGCAGGGTGGCCTGGTGCTTGCCGTGGCAGGCTCAAGCCAGCGGATGATGCACTCGGCTGTGCTTGATGCCACAGCCCCGCTGTATGGCAGAGCCGACCAGATCCTCAAGCTGGAGCCGCTGACCTTTGGCTTTGTGCCCGAAGCGATCGGGCCGGCCAACGCGGCCGAGGCCTTTGCGTTCTTCGCATGCTGGGGCGGTATGCCCAGGTACTGGGAACTCGCCGCCGGCTACGCCACAGACAGTGTCGCAGCCGTCGACGACCTGCTGCTCTCCCCGCTCGGTCCGCTGCACGACGAAGTCGATCGACTGCTGCGGCAGGAGATGCCATCGGCAGTTTCGCTACGGCCAATCCTGGATGCGATCGGCATGGGCAGCCACCGCTCGTCGGAAATCGCAGGGCGGCTTCAGCAGCCAGCCACCACGCTCACCCGTCCGCTTGCCCAGCTGCAGCAGCTCGGCTATGTCCGCCGCGAGGTTCCCTATGGCGACGATGAGAAACGCAGCAAGCGGTCTCTCTACCGCCTCGCGGATCCCTTTCTCAGGCTCTGGTTTCGCACGGTCGCAGCACACCGCGGAGCATTGCAAACAGCCACCGCAGCCCATCGCCGGCAGATGTTCACCGCCGTCTGGCCTCAGCTCCGCGGGGAGGCCTGGGAAGAGCTCTGCCGCGCAGCGATTCCACAGCTTGCGCTGCCGGAAATCTCGCTTTCGCCGGCGATGCGAAGCTGGGCGGCAGGAGCGGCCGAATGGGATGCCGTCAGCCAATCGCCAAGCGGTGACGTCCTCGTGCTGGCTGAGTGCAAAGCCACCACGAGGCCCGTCGGCGGCCGCGAGCTCCGCCAGATGGTTCACGATCTCGAGGCTAAGCCGCCACCACCCACGAGAAAACCGCCACAAAATACGCAGCGTTGGCTCTGCGCCCCCACGTTCCACAGCCGCCGGCCGCGGCTGCCCGATCACATCCGGCTGATCGACGCACGTGACGTGCTCGCGGCGCTCTCCTGAGCAGCAGCGAAAACTTCTCAGGCAGCGGAGGGAATGCCCGAAGTGCTGTGTGGTGCCGATCTGCGACCTCGCACCTCTCGTGACGCCCGGTTGCAAGTTGCACGACAGCCTGGACCCTTGAGCAGCGAGAGTGGGCGTTTCGGCCGTCCGGAGGCGGTGCGCTCAAACGACGCTGATTCGCCTCCGGTGGCGTTTTTCTTGCGTCGCCGCAGACCGCGTTTCAGTCGGCCGTTCCCCGGGCTTCACCACCTCGTTCCGACGCCGGTCAAAGGCAGTGGATGTCGATCCACCTGACCGCGGGCGCGACCGTGGGCTGTATACTCGGCGATGGAGCAGTCACTCGGGCCGTTTTCACGACCGCAGGCCAGCGGGACGGGCGGTCCGGTTCCCGAGGGAGGTCTGGCGATGGCCACGATGCCTGGCGAACTCATGACGCGGCACCGGCTCACGGTAGACGACTACCACCAGATGGCCGAGTCGGGGATCCTCGGTCCTGACGACCGTGTCGAACTGATCGCGGGGGAGGTGCTCGACATGTCGCCAATCGGAAGTCTGCACGCAGCGCTCGTGGCTGCAGTCGGTGAATACCTGGTTCGACGCGCGGCGGGTCGCCTGACTGTCTGGGTTCAGAATCCCGTTCACCTCGACGACGCAAGCGAGCCGCAGCCCGATATCGCGTTGCTCACGCCTCGGGCCGACTACTACGCCGCGGCCCATCCCGGGCCTTCCGACACCCTCCTGATCGTCGAGGTCGCCGAGTCGAGCCTCGCCTACGACCTCGGAGTGAAGGTGCCGCTCTACGCACGGCATGGCATTCCCGAGGTGTGGGTGATCGACGCCGCCACGCGGACGACGCACTGCTTCCGCCAGCCGGGGCCGGAGGGCTACGCGGATTGCAGCGAGATCCCAGCCGATGGCCCGCTGACCTGCTCTGCCCTGCATGGAGAGCCGACAAGCCTCGCCACCCTGCTGCCGCTCACGCCACTCACGCCGCCCCCGCGACGCTGACCGAATGCCGCCGATCAAGCTGGCCTCACGCCCATCCGCCGGC
>CALCGM010000447.1 GCA_937900985.1 uncultured Planctomycetaceae bacterium
CAGCCTGGATCGAATCGAGGCGGCTGTTGATGCCGACGACCCGGTGGTAGTACCGCGGCTCCATGCCGTGAACCCGCAGGAGGCGGAGCCGTTCCGCGAGGTCATCGCGGGTGGTGGTCATGAAGCCGCCGTCGCCGAACCCCCCGAGGTTCTTGGTGGGGTAGAAGCTGAAGCAGCCGACGTCACCGAGCCCGCCGGAGCAGCGACCGTGCCAGGTGGAAAGAATCGACTGGGCCGCATCCTCGATCACGGGAATCCCCGCGTGGTCGGCGATCGGCAGGATGGCATCCATGTCGGCCGTGCGGCCGAAGAGGTGCACGGGGATCACCGCCCGGCTGCGCGGGGTGATCTTGCGGAGAAGATCGGTGGGATCGAGCAGGTAGGTCGCTGGATCGATGTCGACAAAGACAGGCGTGCCCCCGAGGCGGGTCACGGCGCTGGCCGTGGCGAAAAAGGTATAGCTCGGCAGCAGCACCTCGTCACCGGGCTCGATTCCCACAGCCATCAGGGCCAAGAGAAGGGCGTCGCTGCCAGAAGCGCATGAGATCGCATGGGGCACGCCGAGCACCCGTGCCAGTTCGCTCTCAAGCTCCTCGACATCCGGGCCCAGCACAAACCGGCCGGAGTCGCAGACGCGGCGAATGGCCGCAAAAAACTCGTCCTGAAGCGGCGCGTATTGGCGATCGAGGGCCAGCAGGCCGACTGAGGGGAGCAGGTCGTCGTGGGAAGCGTGCGAACCTTCGAGCGTGGTGCGAATCATGGAAGCAGCGACTCCGTGAGCTCTGAATCCGCAGCCTTGGGCGAGACGCCCTGAAAGAACAACGGATTCCTGTTCAAGATCGTCACGGAGGATTGCTCCGCTGAAATCGATCAGGCCGACTACATCGGTTGTCGGGTCGAAATAGGAAACTTCGTGATGTGGGGCAAGGGCATCTGAGGAGCACCTGCAGCAATCGCCTGCCGGAAACTGCCCCATTTCGCTGAATTGACACTTCCGCCTGTCGAACCCTAGATTCACGTCAAGAAAAGACCGGGGCCGTGTGTCATCTCCAACCCCGTGGGCGGCGGTTCTTTCAGTTGGGCGGCAGGTCCGAGCGGATCTGCCCTAAAGTTTTGTCGACGGGTCGAAGCCCCGTTCGTCGACGCGTCCTCACGAGAAGATTGCGGCCGGCCTCCCGAAGCCGCGAATCGCATGGGTTCCACGAACGCCAATCCGCCGTCGGCGTCGTCTGCCGGTCCAGCCGCTCCTGCCATCCAGGTGCCCATCGATCTGCACCGTCTGGCGGAGGGACTTGCCCTGCCTGAGCCTGGAGTCGTGGAGGTGATTGCCCTCCTCGATGCTGGCAACACGATCCCTTTTATCTCCCGCTATCGCCGGGATCAGACGGGCGGCTTTGATGAGGTTGCCGTCAGACGGATCGCCGATGCGATCACCCGGGCGCGTCAGCTCGCGGATCGCAAGCAGACGGTGCTTCGGAGCATCGAGAACCAGGGAAAGCTGACGTCGCAGCTGACGACAGCGGTGCTGGCCGCCCAGACCGGCAAGGAACTCGAAGACCTCTACCTTCCGTTCAAACCCAAGAAGCTCTCGCTCGCTGAGATCGCTCGTCAGCGGCGGCTCGAGCCGCTGGCCCGAGAGATCCTCGCGGCCGATCCGGCGGCGGCAGACCTCGACCGACGGGCTGCAGACTTCGTCGACGCCGACGGGCAGGTTGCGACCGCTGCCGACGCCCTGCTCGGCGTTGGCCATATCATTGCCGAAGAAATCGCCTCCCGGGCCGACGTTCGGAAGCGGCTGCGGGCCCTTCTGGAGAAGAGCGGCCAGCTGCGGAGCCAGCGGCTCGAGCCTGAGGGCAAGCCGATCTCGAAAGACGCCAAGCACTACCGCGACTACTTTGACTATGCCGAGCACGTGCAGCGGATTCCGCCACACCGGGGCCTGGCGATCAATCGTGGCGAGCGGGCGAAGATCCTGCGGGTGAGGATTGAGGGGCCGGCCGAAGAGATGCAGGCTGCCGCCGAGGCGTTGGTGGTTGCTGAAGGGCATCCGCATGCCAGCTTTCTTGCTGGCTGCGTGCGAGATGCGATCAGCCGGCTGATCCTGCCGAGCCTCGAGCGGGAGTTCCGCCGGGAGATCACCGAGCAGTGTGAGCGGCATGCCGTCGAGGTGTTCGCCCGCAATCTGCGGCATCTCCTGCTCCAGCCGCCTGTCGCTGGCCGTCGGGTTTTGGCGATCGACCCTGCCTTCAAGAGTGGCTGCAAGGTGGTGGTGATCGATCCCTACGGCACCCCGCTGGAGCACGATGTGCTGCACATCGTGGGCAAGTCGGAAAAGCGGGATGAGGCGGCCGCCAAACTTGCCGCTCTCGTGGAGAAGCACGACGTCCAGGTGATTGCGATCGGCAACGGCGCAGCCGGCCGGGAGGCCGAAGGATTTGTCGCTGGGCTCGTGGCCGGGCCGCTGGCCGAGCGGGGCCTTGAATATGTGGTCGTCAATGAAGCCGGGGCGAGCGTCTATTCAACGAGTCCGCTGGCCCGTGAGGAGTTTCCGCAACACGATGCCTCGATCCGCAGTGCCATTTCCATCGGCCGACGGCTGCAGGATCCCCTGTCGGAGCTCGTGAAGATCGAGCCTGCCAACATCGGCGTCGGCCTGTACCAGCACGATGTGCGTGCCAAGCATCTGCATGCGTCGCTCGACGGTGTTGTCGAGAGCTGCGTCAACTATGTCGGTGTCGATGTCAACACGGCGAGCCCCGCGCTGCTCCGCTATGTTTCGGGGCTCAATCAGGCGATCGCCCGTGGCATCCTGGAGTGGAGGGCCGCCAAGGGGGCCTTTGCCAACAGGCAGCAGCTGCTGGAAGTGCCGGGCTTCGGCGAGGCGACCTACGTGCAGGCGGCAGGCTTTCTCAAAATTGGCGGCGGCAGCAACCCGCTCGATGCCACCTGGATCCACCCGGAAAGCTACGCGGTGGCCGAGCGGGTGCTGGAGCGGCTTGGTGCGAGTGTCGAGGATCTGTCGGGCCGTGAGCGGGCAGAGAAGCTTGCTCAGGAGGTGGGCAAGCTCGACCTCGATGCCCTTGCTGCCGAGTTTGAGGTGGGCCGGCTGCTGCTCGACGACATCGTTGAGCAGCTCACTCGGCCTGGCCGGGATCCCCGCGAAGATCTGCCGCGGCCCTTCTTTAAAAAGGGCGTGCTGAAGCTCGAGGATCTCGAGGTGGGCATGGAGCTGATGGGGGCAGTGCTCAACGTCGTCGACTTTGGGGCCTTCGTTGATATCGGGCTGCACGACAGCGGCCTGGTGCACATCAGCCAGCTGTCGCGACGGTTTGTCCGCGACCCCCACGACCTGCT
>CALCGM010000448.1 GCA_937900985.1 uncultured Planctomycetaceae bacterium
CGACGCGTTCATTTCATTCAAACACTCAGACCACGATGGCGGGCCCACACGCGATGCAAAGACAGCCCGCGATGTCTACGAGGCTCTTGTTTCTGCTGGCGTCCGCACCTTCTTTAGCCCTGAATGCCTCAAGCATCACGGTCAGGGCAAGTTCTCCAAGTCGATCGAAGCGGCGATTGAATCGGCAACGTTTCTGGTGCTGGTGGCGTCCTGTAGGGAGCACATTGAGTCGCGGTGGGTTGAGACAAAGTGGAACACGTTCATCAATGATGTGAGGTCCGGAAGGCTGTCAGCGAAAGCCGTGGCGCTCGCTCCTAACGGTTGACGCCGAGAGCGCTATGGCGGCGGAGCTCGCTGTGCCGTCGCCGAGGGGTCGGGCCTTCGGGAAAAACTGAACCGCGGGTTGTTGCACGCCGTTGAGGACGGACAGGTCCGACGACTTCAAGAGCAGTGGTTCGGCGAGTATCAGTAGTGACATCCCACTACGATGCCGTACGCCGTGGCGTGAGCCACTGCCCAAGCGCATACCCCGCCGCTGCGGCTGCGAGCCCCCAGAAGTCGGAGGGGACGGTGGTCGCCGCCGTAAAAAAGGCTTCGGGCAGCTGCCCTTCCATGTGTTCGATGCTGAAGGTGAGCACCCACGCGGAAAAGCCCATCAGCATCGAGAAGACCGCCGGCTTCGCTCCACGGGGCTTGCCATAGATGCCCATCAGCACCGGCACAAACAGCGCCGTGAGCTGAATCGAGAGGGCCACGTCGAGCAGCTCCATCAGCGACTTGCCCCACAGGGCGAGGCTGATGCCACCGAGCGACACGAGCACCACACACAGCCGGTCACGGAGCAGGGGGGCCTTGTTGAAGCCCGGGACTCGCGAGAGCAGGTTGTGGCCCAGGATCGTGGCGGGGGCGAGCACCGCACTGGTTGCCGTCGACACCACCATCGACACCACCGCTACGACAAACACCACCAGCATCACTGGCGAGAGATACTCCCCAGCCAGAAACGCCACCGGATCGATCTCGCCGTTTGGATGGGTCACCAGCGACGCCAGGCCCAGCGTCACGGGAATCATGCCAAACACCAGATACAACACCCCCGCCAGGATGCAGGCGTGCATGGCCGTGTCGGGGCTCTTCGCGGCAAACACCCGCTGCTGCAGGTCTTGCCCTGGGATGTTGCCAAAGAGCCCCGTGGCCCAGGCCCCCAGCCAGGCGAGCACCACCGCAAGCGACATCTCGCCTGGCACCAGCCGCAGATGATCTGGGTGGCTCTCGGCAATGCTGCTGATCACGGCCTGAAACCCCCGCACCGGATCGCCATCGCCAAGCAGGGGATCGGAGAGCGTCGTGGCCAGCAGGATCACCAGCCCGATCAGGGCGATCAGGATCTGCACGGTGTCGGTCAGCGTGACCGACCACATCCCGCCGATCAGTGTGTAAACGAGAGTCACCGCCGCGACCACCACCACGCCCGTGACAAACGGCACCTCGAAGTAGAGCTCGAGGATGCTCGCCAGGGCGGTGTATTGCAGGGCGACCCAGGAGAAGTAGCTCGGCACCTGAATGCAGGCCCCCGTGATCTCCGCCGCAGGCCCGTAGCGGGCCCGGTAGAAGTCGGCCATCGTGTAGAGCTCCATCTTCCACAGCGGCCGCGCGAAGAAGATGCCCGCGAGCACCAGCGTTCCCGCGCAGGCAAAGGGGTCGAGCACCACGCCCAGCAGCCCCTCTTCGCGGGCCGCTCCCGCGGCGGCAAACATCGTGGCGGCCCCAAACCAGGTGGCAATCAGCGTGCCCCAGGCGAGAAACAGGGGCAGCTTGCGGCCAGCGACCACGTAGTCGGCCTCGTTCTCCACCTTGCGGCTGGCGTAGACGCTCACCGCCAAGAGAAACACCACATAGCCCGCCAGCGCCCAGCCAAGCAGCGCGACCGTTCCGCCATCAAGATCGGGAGCGGGCGATTCACCGACGGCAAAGAGAACGGTGGACATCGTGGTAGAAAACTTTCAGTGCGTGACGGTCAGACCTGCGGTGGCAACCCGCATATCCCGCCAAGCCGCGGAGTGTAGCGACGCCAGTCCTCAGCGCCCACGATTGCCCACACGAGGACACGGCTTCTCGACACATATCGCTGCTCAGTCCGGCATCTGCTCCTGCAGCTCCAGCCAGCGTTCCTCGGCGGCGGCGAGCTTGGCTTCCACCTCGACCACGGCCTCGTGCAGCCGCAAGGCCTCGGCCGGGTCGGTGGCGGCGAGCAGCTCGGCCTGCCGCTTCTTCTTCTCTTCGTCGAGCCGCTGGATCGCCTTTTCGAGGTTGGCCACCTCTTTGCGGGCAGCCCGCTCGGCACGGGCGTCGTCTTTGCCGCGGACAGCCCCGGCCTTGCCACGCGGCGGCGGTGGCGGCCGATGCCGGCCCGACGCCTGCTCGGCGGCATCAATCTCGCTGTTGACCTTCGTGACGTAGTCGCCATAGCCGCCGTGGTGGTCCACCACACGCCCGTCTTTGACCTCCAGCACGGTGGTGGCCACCGTGGCCATGAAGCTGCGGTCGTGGCTGGTGAAGATCACCGTGCCCTCATAGGCGAGCAGGGCGTTTGCCAGGGCCTCCAGTGTTTCCACATCGAGGTGATTGCCCGGCTCGTCGAGCACGAGCACGTTGGCACTGCCCAGCAGGAGCCCAGACAGGCAGAGCCGGGCACGTTCGCCCCCGGAGAGCACGCGGATCGGCTTGCTCAGCGCGGTCTCCCGAAAGAGCATCGCCGCTGCGAGATCGAGGATCTGCTGATGCTTGGTTGTCGCCGCTGCTGCCCGCTCGAGGTGCTCAAGCACCGTCTGCCGCTCATCGAGGCTGGTGTAGACATGCTGGGCGTAGGTGCCCACCTCACAGCCGTGGCCCCACTTCACGTCGCCGGCGAGCGGATCGAGCGACCCCACAAGCGTGCGGAGGAAGGTCGTTTTTCCCTGGCCGTTGTCGCCCACGATCGCGGCGCGGCTGCCGTGCACGATCTCAACCGCCACCTCGCCGGCCACGGTGTGGTCGGGATAGCCGATCGCCAGGTCGCGGCAGCGGACGGCAGCCCCGCGACGGGGAGCCACCTCTGGGCAGCGAATCGCGGCCGTGGGCGGATCGAGGGCGATCTCCTCGAGCTCCTCCTCAAGCTTGGCCAGCTGCTTCGCCTTCGACTTCGCCTGCGAGGCCGTCGAGGCCCGAGCACGGTTGCGGGCAATAAACTCCTCGAGGTCGCGTTTCTTTGCCAGGATCGAAGCGTTGGTGCGTTCGATCGTCAGCTTTCGTTCCCGCTGATGCACGAGGTAGTCGTCGACGGGGCCGGGATGCAGCGTCAGCTTGCCGTGGGCGAGGTCGAGGGTCTGATCGCAGGTGGCTGCCAGAAACGCCCGGTCGTGGGAGACCACCAGGCAGGCCTCGCGATAGCCCCGGAGAAAATGCTCCAGCAGAATCTGCGTTCGCAGATCGAGGAAGTTGGTCGGCTCGTCGAGCAGCAGCAGGTTCGGCTCATGCAGCAGCAGGGCGGCAAGCTTCACCCGCGTCTGCCAGCCGCCGGAGAGCTCCTTGACCGGCCCTGTGAGCATCGCGGCTTTGATCTCAAAGTCGCCAGCCACCTCGCCACACTTCCAGTCGGGCTTCCCGCTGTCGCGGATGAGAAAGTCGAGGGCCGACTCGCCCGGCTGAAATGGATCGTGCTGCCGCAGATAGCCCAGCCGCAGCCGCGGGTGCCGAACGATCTCCCCAGAGTCGAGCTCCTCTTCGCCGAGGATCACCCGCAGCAGGGTGCTCTTGCCGGCCCCGTTGCGGCCGATGAAGCCCACCCGGCCGTCATCGGTGATCGTGGCCGAGGCCTCATCGAGCAGCACCTGATCGGCGTAGCGTTTGCAGGCGTTTTTGATCTCGAGCAGGACGGCCATATGAGCGGACACACGGGGAAACGGCGAAACTCGTCAGAGAATCTAGCAGACTGCGGAACATGTCTGCCGCTGCAGGATGCGGCGAACGGCGTCCCCCAAAAACAGCGGCTTTTTGGGGCGTCGCTTGAGTGGGAAAAGGCCATGGATGATTTTCCACCGACAGCGCGCGACCCGCCTCGCTCGGCAAAAACCGCAGCAGCTTTAGCCGAGCATCAGCCGCACGGCCGCCACCCCGGTAAAGAGCAGCAGGAGGGTGTCGAAGAGCTTCTGAGGAATCCGCCTCACAATCGCCCGGCCAGCCACCAGCCCGGCCAGCACGCAGGGCGCGAGCAGGGCATCGATCGCCAGCGACTCCCGGCTGATCAGGCCGAGGCTCGCGCTCAGGGGAATCTTGGTGAGGTTGAGAATCAGGAAAAACCAGGCTGCCGTCGCCACCAGCCGCTGCTTGGGGAGGGCCACCGCCAGCAGGTAGAGGGCGACAATCGGCCCGGCAGCGTTGGCGAGCATGGTCGCAATCCCGGAGACCATGCCGGTGCCCCAGGCAAAGCTGCGGCTGTGCGGCACACTGGCAAACAGGTCACCCCGCCACATCCGCAGCAGCTGCCCACCGCAGAGCGCCAGCACCAGCCCGCCGATGAAGGGCTTGAAGGCCGATTCGTCGAGCCGCCCCAGCAGCAGCCAGCCCACAGCGACGCCTACGAGCGCCGGCGGCAGGAGCTTCGCCACGTAGCTCCACACCACGTCGCGGCCCACCAGCCAGACCGCGCAGCAGTCGCCCACCACCAACAGCGGCAGCAGCACGCCCGTCGACTGCCGCGCCCCAAACACGACCGCAAAAACAAGCACCTGCACCAGGCTCACCCCGGCCAGCCCACTCTTCGACATGCCCACCGCAAAACCGCCGAGGAGCAGCAGAAGCCAGGAGGAGAGAGGGAGCTCAAACATGGTGACCTGAGGGCAACGGGCGGGAGACGATGCCGGCAGTCGCATCCTCCGGTCCGCAACGGTATCGTACAGGCCCCGTCTTTGGAGGATTGAAACTGATGATTCGAGTGTTGTGTGTTGTCGTTCTCGCGATCCCGTGCCTCGTCGGCCAGGCCGCCCGTGCCCAGCAGCCCGCCGCAGGGGAGTGGCGGCCGTTGTTCAACGGCCAAGACCTCTCCGGCTGGACCCCGAAGATTCGAGGCCACAAGGCAGGGGAAAACTTCGGCAACACCTTTCGTGTTGCCGACGGCATGATCCAGGTCCGCTACGACGCCTACGACCGCTTCGACGACCGGTTCGGCCACCTCTTCTTTGATGAGCCCTTCAGCCACTACCGGCTGCGGGTGGTGTATCGCTTCGTCGGTGAGCAGTGCCCAGGAGCTCCCGGCTGGGCACTCCGCAACAGCGGCATCATGGCCCACGGCCAAACGCCGGAGTCGATGACCGTCGACCAAGACTTCCCGGTGTCGATCGAGGTGCAGATGCTCGGTGGCGACGGTGAACACACCCGACACACCGGCAACCTCTGCACGCCGGGCACCCATGTGGTGATGCGAGACCTGCTCCACACCCCGCATTGCAAAGACAGCACGAGCCAGACCTACCACGGCGACCAGTGGGTTACGCTGGAGCTCGAAGCCCACGGCAACGGACTGATGCGGCACTCGATCAACGGCGAGCCGGTGCTCGAATATGAAAAGTCGCAATACGACCCAGACGACGCCAATGCCAAGCCGCTGATCGAAGCGGCTGGCGGCAACCTGGCCATCAGCGGCGGCACGATCTCGCTGCAATCCGAAGGGCACCCGGTCGACTTCCGCTCCGTGGAGATCATGGTGCTCGACGAATAGCACCGCGACCTCTGCCGCAGTGCTGCGGCCCGGGTCCGCCGCCTCCGCTTTTCTCTTCCCCCGCGAGGACGACGCCTGATGAACCTGCTGCCCATCTGCCTGCGGGCCAGCCTGCTGGCCGCGCTCATGCTGTTTGAACTGCACGCAGCCCCAGCCACCGCTGCCGAGGCAACGCAGCCAAACATCATTTTCATCTTCAGCGACGACCATGCCGAGCACGCCATCTCGGCCTACGGCTCACGGGTCAACCAGACGCCCCACCTCGACCGGCTGGCGACTGAGGGCGCCCGCTTCACCAACTCGTTCGTCACCAACTCCATCTGCACGCCCAGCCGGGCCACGCTGTTGACCGGCCAGTATTCGCATAAAAACGGCGTGCCGGTGTTTAACCGGTTCGACGGCTCCCGCGACACCGTCGCCAAGCATCTGCAGGCCGGCGGCTACCACACCGGCATGATCGGCAAGTGGCATCTCGGCAGCGATCCCACCGGCTTTGACCGCTGGGTGGTGCTGCCAGGGCAGGGGGCGTACTGGAATCCGCAGTTTCTCGCGCCCGGCAAACAGCTGACGATCGAGGGGCACTGCACCGACATCATCGGTGACCTCGGCGTGGAGTTTCTCCGCACGCGGCCGGCCGACAAGCCCTTCTTCCTGATGCTGCACCACAAGGCTCCCCACCGGGCCTGGGAGCCCGACGAACGCAACAAGGCGAAGTTTCACGACGCCGTGATCCCCGAGCCCGAGACCCTCTGGGATGACTACGCCACCCGGCCGGCGGCCCTGCCGGAAAATGAGCAGACGATCGCCCGGGATCTCACCCGCCGCGACCTCAAGCTCGAGCCCCCTGCCGGCCTGGAAGGCAAAGAGCTGCGGCAGTGGCTCGGCGTCAAGCCAGACTCCCTCGTCATCGATGGCGAAAAGCTCACCGGTGAGCCACTGACAAAGTGGAAATACCAGCGGTACATGCAGGACTACCTCGCCTGCGTGCAAGGCGTCGACGACAACGTGGGCAAGGTGCTCGACGAACTCGACGCCCTGGGGATCGCCGACGACACCATCGTGATCTACTCCTCCGACAACGGCTGGTATCTCGGCGATCTTGGCATGTACGACAAGCGGTTCATGTATGAGCCGGGGCTGCGGGTGCCGCTGTTGGCCCGCGGGCCGGGCATCACGCCCGCGATCACGCCCGATGCGTTTGTGGCCAACATCGACCTCGCCCCCACCTTTCTCGACCTCGCCGGCCTGCCGATTCCCGACTCCATGCAAGGCCGCAGCCTGAAACCACTTCTTGCCGGCCAGCAGCCCGCCGACTGGCGAACGAGCGTCTACTACCGCTACTACCACGATCCCGGCCATCACAACACGCGGGCCCACTACGGCGTTCGCACCGCCACCCACAAGCTGATTCACTACTGGAAGAAAGACGCCTGGGAACTCTTCGACCTTCGCAGCGACCCGACCGAGCAGCACAACCTGCTTTCCGACCGGGCGGCCGATCCTGAGGTGGCGGCGACCTTCACCGCTCTCAAAGCCGAGATCGAACGGCTGCAGGCCCACTACGAAGACGACGGCCTCTACGCCGATCCGGCCAGCTGGCCCAAGGGAGGCTCCGATGGCCCGTTTGGCAACCGCCAAGCCCTCGGCACCCGCACGGTGCAGGAGGCTGTCGCTGCCGCGGTTTCCGAGTGAGCATCGTCGGTTTGGCCTGATCTCCTATGGCTCACCACAAGCCACATCTCCCCACGAAGACCTGCGCTGCCTGCGGCCGCCCCTTCACCTGGCGGAAGAAGTGGGCGGCCTGCTGGGAGCAGGTGCGGTACTGCTCCCAGCGATGCCGCCGAAGCGGCGGGGGCGTATCAGAGCAGACCGGATTGAACGGGACGGGTCTTCGGGGGCGGCCGGCCGCAGGCCGGCACGCCCCTCGCTGAAAGCGAGGCCGCTATGCGGCCCGAGGACCCGTCCCGCTTGCACACGCAGGCCGGCACGCCCCTCGCTGAAAGCGAGGCCGCTGTGCGGCCCGAGGACCCGTCCCGCTGGCGACTTTCAGAGCCCTGAGGCGCCGGTGGTCTCCTGCTCCCGCTGTGCCTTTTTGTCGGGAAACTCGACGACGACGAGTTGGCGGGATGCCTCGTCGTAGGAGTATTCCTGGTAGTAGGGAAGCATCGCGAGCTCGATCCCGTTGGGCTGGCCCGGCTTGATGATCCACTTCATAAACTCGTCGTAGTTGGCGGGCATCTCGCCGTGCTCCGCCTGATAAAACTGCATTGCCTGCTGCACGGCGATGTTGCCGAGCTTGGCCACGCTCGAGCGGTAGGCCCCGGCGATCACCCCGAGGCCGCCATCGTTCTCAGGCTTTTCCGCCAACACGCCGCCGGCGGCGAGGGCCTCCTCCATCCGCATCACGTTTTGCGTCTTCTGGTTGATCGTCTTGCGGGTCTGAATCGGGCCGCCTGTGCCAGCCGCACTCGACGACGAGCCGGGCGATGCGGTCGCACCAGGCTCCGGCGGCGGGTCGACGCATCCCGCGGCTGCAAGCAGACAGGCAAAACCCCAGAAGCGATTGAGAGCCATGAAAACT
>CALCGM010000449.1 GCA_937900985.1 uncultured Planctomycetaceae bacterium
GAGCGGCCTCGGCGTAGCCGAGGGGCCTTCGGCCCCCGCGGACCCGTCCCGTTCAGTACGCCCGCGGACCCGTCCCGTTTCATACGATGAGCGGGTTCACCGCCTTCCCTTACGGAATCTTCATGACGACCGACCAACTACAGCTGCCCCTTCCGCCGCGGCCTGCTGAGGCGCATGCCTTGGAGATCGCGCGGGATTTACCGGGTGAGCGGATCATCTGCACGAGCATTGGGCGGGCCCAGGCGGCGCGGGTGCTGAGCAGCGAGCGGCCGGCGGCGTGTGTAAACGTCTGGTTTCTCGATCTCTACCGGCTGGAGCGGGCGTATGCCGACGCCCAGGCAGAGAGCGGAGCTTCGCCCCCGTCGGTGGTCTTCAGCTGCGTGCCCGACATGCCGCCGGGGCCGTTTGACCTGGCGGTGCTGCCGTTTGCGAAAGACGGCGAGGCGGAGCTCACCCGCGACATCCTGCAGCAGGCGCTCGCCGAGCTGCGAATCGGCGGCCAGATGGTGGCCGCGATCGACAACCCACGCGACAAGTGGCTGCGGGAGCAGCTTGCCGCCACCGGAGAGACGGTGCGGGTTCGCGAGGGGGCGGGGGAGAAGCCCGAGACGATCTGCTACGTCGTCACGAAGACGCGGGAGCCTGCGAAGCTTCGCGACTTCAGCTGCGAAATCACCTTCCGCGATCGTGAGCGGCTGCTCAAGGCCGAGAGTCGGCCGGGCGTGTTTGCCCACCGGCGGATCGATCCGGGGGCGCGGCATCTGCTCAACGCCGTCGACATCGGCCCCGACACCCACATGCTCGACATCGGCTGCGGCAGCGGCTGCGTCGCCATCGGGATTGCCGCCCGCGACCCGAGCGTGCGGGTGCACGCGATCGACTCAAGCGCTCGGGCGGTGGAGTGCACGCGGAAGGGGGCCGAGCTCAATGGCCTGGCCAACATCACGGTGGCCCTGGAGGCGGAAGGCCGCGTGCCCGATCCGGGCAACTACGACCTGGTACTCGCCAACCCTCCCTACTACGCCGACTTCCGCATCGCCGGCATGTTTGTCGACGCGGCCTGGAACGCGCTGGCCCCCGGCGGCACCCTGCTGGTGGTGACGAAGCAGCCGACGTGGTATTTCGAGAACCTGCCCGAGCGGTGGAGCGACGTCGCCCAGGAGCTCGTGAAGCGCTACCACCTCATTGAGGCGGTCAAGCCCGGGTGATCGTCACAGCAGGTGCCGGCAGGCCGCGAGGTATTCCTCAATGGCGATGCGGATGTTGGCGAGGGCTTCTTCCTCGGTGTCGCCCTGAGACCAGCACCCGGGAAGCGCGGGGCAGGCAACGGCGTAGCCTTCCTCGGAATTCTTGAGAATGACGGGGTAGTCGATGCTCATGAGTCGCGTGCTCCGGCGGTATTGAATCAAATATCCCGAAGGGTGATGTGGTGTTTAACCCGCTGAACGACCGGAGTTTCGCTGCCTCGAACCTGATCGGCTGCCTCGCAGGTTTTGCACAGCCGCCTGGAGTTGCTCGGTGACAAACGCGTTGAGGCTCTTGCCGGCGAGATTCGCGGCGACGTTGATCTCGCGGTGAAGGTGCGGGGGGATCCTCGTCACAAACTGGCCAGAAAAAGGTTTGTCTGGTGATTCGCCCCGCTGTTCGCAGAAGGCAAGGTAGTCGTCGATGGAATCGCGAAAGGCTTGGCGGAGTTCGCCAACGCTCTTTCCCTGAAACGTGATCACGTCCCGTGTGTCGAGGACCTCGCCATGAAAGATCTCGGCATCGTCGTCGAACTCGACTTTTCCAACGTACCCTTTGTATTCCATCACGGAGTGACCTCTGCCGCAGTCAGAAACCGTCTCATCGACTTCAC
>CALCGM010000450.1 GCA_937900985.1 uncultured Planctomycetaceae bacterium
CGCTGCCCGAAGCGGTAGAAACTCCTCATGCTGGCAAGTTTGCGGGCGACGGTGGAGGCGGCGTAGCCCGAGGCATGCAGGGCGGCGGCATAGCGACGCAGCAGCACGCTGGTGGCGTCGGCCGGCGTCTGGCATCCGGCCGATGTGAGAAACTCACTGCACTGCAGCAGGTCTTCTCGGTAGCCCTTGAGCGTGTGTGGCGACGCTGATTTTTCAGCGGCCATCGACGTCAAAAAACGCTCGACGGCCACAGCGAGCCTCGGCGACACGTCGGCTGCCGCCCGCGACGCACCCGCGGCCGGGGGCTGTGCCGGTCGTGAAGACGCGGGCGGTGAGGTGGACCGTGACGGTCGCGAGGACGAGGTGCCAGGCCGGCGGGTGGCGCCCCGGTCGGTCGACATATCAGGCCGCGCGGTCTGCTGGAGGGGCGAGTCGGCCACGGGCCGCTTTCGTGCCGCACTGGCGGACCTTTTGACCGAGCACGGCCGCGTCATACCAGGAGAAACTCAGCTCGGGATTGGCCGCATAGCGGCCGAGCATTTTGAGCGTCTCGGTTCGGCTCTCGTCGTCGAACAGGAAGACGTAGCGTTCGGATCCCTTCACCAGGGCTATCACATTGATGTCGCGAGCAGGCATCCGACAGGCCCCGGACGTTGACGAGATCGATACGGCTCTCACGAGACCGACCAAGGGAGGTATCGGCCACGCGCGAAACGGAAGCCAGGCTCGCGACGGCAGCCTCTCCAGTCCGTTCCACCGGACAACCTTGCCCCGCAGACCAAGTCGACGGTCGCGGGTCAGAAGAGTTCGCCAAACCCGCGCAGTCCGATCGGTTCGCGGGAGAAGAAGGGCTCGCCACGAACCGTGTTGATGGTGGACCCCCACCAGGCTGCCGCGGCATCCACTCGATCGAGGACCGTGGGCTGCGGGCCCTCCGCTGGCAGCTGGCTCTCGTAGCAGCGAAGTGACTGCCACTTGCGATCCCACGTGCTGGAGATGTCCACCACAAAGGCCGGCATCCGCACCACCCGCAGGTGGACACACGAGTAATAAAAAATCCTCTCTGGATGAAACGGGGTGCCGGGGATGTCGGTTTTTGTGAGCTTCGCCCAAAACCGTGCGGCTTCGGTGAGCCGCGTGGCCGCCACGTGGTCTGGATGGGCGTCGACCCAGTACGGCGCAAAGAGCCAGCGTGGATGTTCGCGGCGGATCACGGCCGCCAGTTCGGCCCGCGCGGCGAGGGTGGCCCGCAGGCGGCGATTCGGCAGGCCGAGCTGCTCCCGCCAGGGAAGGCCCAGCGCGTCGGTGGCGGCGGCTGTTTCTCGGCCACGAATCTCCGGCGAACCACGCGGGGTCGGCTCACCGTCGGTGAGATCGAGCACGCCCACCCGCAGCCCGTCGTCGAGCATCCGGCAGATGGTGCCTCCCATGCCCAGCTCCGCATCGTCGGGATGCGGGGCCACCACCAGAACATCGAGCCCCATCGCATGTGTCCTTCGTCAGGGTTTACCAGTCCGTTCAATCGTGTCCCATGATTCCACGCGGAGCAAAGGCTCCGCCGAGAGCTGGCTGCCACGCATCGCTGCGAGGATGCTCCGAAGCGGCGGGGCAGACGGCTACTCAGGTGGAAGGCGGTGGCCCGGCATGGGTAAACTTTGTCGGGTGTGATCGATTGAGACGCGAGCGGACACAATATGGCTGAGGACGGACAGCACGACCCACCGGTCAGCGACGAGGAGACGAACCCGCGCGACCGTGAGCACGAGGCGGAAGCCGCGGAGCACGCTGACGTCTCTGGCAGCCAGGGCGAGAGACCTGAGGACGATGCGATTGTCGTTGGCGAAGAGCCTGCGGATGAATCCGGCACCTCCTCCTCGGCCATCTCCCTCGGGACGGGACGGTCGGGCATCGCCGCAGACGACTGGTCGATTGCCGGCGAGCTGGGGGACGAGGCAGGGCTCGACGAGGAAGATCTCACGTCTGAGGATTCCGAGCATCCAAGCGCTGGCACGTTCGAGTTTCCGGAAGGCCTGGTGCCGGATCTCGAGCATGAGTTTGCCCCTGCGGACGCGACCGACGGCGAGACCGCTGGAGGCGATGAGAGCGACGAACTCGGTTCGGAGTTTTCCGAGTTTGCTGAGATCGACAACCCGGAGATGGCGGCGGATCTCATCGGCGAAACGTCTCAGGACGAACTGCCTGGCAGCTGGGACGACGAGGATGAAGCGGAAGCGGCGTTGGGCACCGAGGAGCCCTCCCGCGAGCCGATCGCGTCGAGGACCGCCGGGCAGGAGCCTGTCCGGGTTGGCCTGCGACCGCGTCCGCTTCGACGGCGACAGACGGGAGGGTCGATCGTTGGCGTGATCATCGGTGGACTCATGGCGGTGCCGATCGTGGTGGCCATCCTGCTGTGGGGCTTTCGACGAGACGATTTTGGCATCGCCGGCCTGCTGCCCGATGAGCTTGCTTTTCTCGTGCCTGCGGAGCTGCGGCTGCCGCCACGACCGCGTGATCTGCCGCCAGTAGACGAGATGCCCAGACTTCCTCGCGACGGCTTTGCAGCGATCAGTGCGGGTGGTGACAACGGTTCTGTGGCGGTCGCCATGCCCCCCGCACTAACGGATGGTCCGCTCGGGAGCCAGGCGGTTGGTGGTCCCGCCGCGATCGACCGGCCGGTGGAGGACCCTTTGTTGGACTCTGCCGATCTCGCCCTGCTGGAGATGGCGACCGCGCGGTCAAAGGTGATGCTCAGCAGCCTGCTCGAGCTGCCGGCTGACGCGCCGGAGGAGATGCTCAAGACGGCGCGGGTCGACTGGTATAAGAGCCTTGCGGCAGTTGGGGAAGAGGCCGCTGCGGCGGAGCAGGTGAGGGTGGAGGGAGGACGATCCGTTGAGGTGGTCGCTCGCCCGGTGGTCGTCCTGGTAGAAAAAATTGCCGTCGACGCTGTGGCGGCCGAGGAACTTGCGACCTTGGCGCGGCAGTGGATGCAGGCCACCAAACGCGATTCGTCGGGCGTCGTGTTTCCCGGGCTGCTGCGGGACGTGCGGCAGATCGGCTCGGCCTGGGCAGCGACCGTGCGTTCAGGGGGCGACGACGATCAGGCTTTGGAAGTGACGGTTCTCTCCCGCCGCAGGCCCGAGATCACCGAAGGCAGCCAGGTCGTTGCCGTGGGGGTCATCGTTGCTGGCGATGTGATCTGGGCATCAGCCTGGGGCGACCTCGAGCAGCAGCCCGCTGACGATCTCAGCGGTCCTTCGCTGATGGTGGAGTGATGGCTGAGCAGATCAGGGAGCGGGAGGAGGCTCGCCAGCGTGGGCCCGACGCTGCTGTGGCGGGAGTGGCCGCGACCAGAGACGGCATACGGACCGGAGAGCGGTCCGCGTCGGGAGAACTGGCCGCCGTTGTCGATCGCTGGCAGCAGACCCACGGCTGGCTCAACGCGCTGGTGCAGCCACGGTTTGAGGCGGCTGCGGCAGAGGCGGGCCAGATCCACGCGGACGACCTCCGGCCGCTCGCCGGCGTGCCGGTGAGCGTGAAAGACTGCTTTGCGGTCGAGGGGCTGAGCACGACGCTGGGAATCCTGCCGCGGCGGGACCTGCACGACCGCCGTGACTCTCGGCTCGTGCAGCGGCTGCGGGCAGGCGGCGCGGTGATCGTGGGGAAGGCGAATGTGCCGCAGGCGCTCTACCTGCACGAAACAGACAACCCCGTGTTTGGCCAGACGGTCCACCCGTTCAATCGTGGCCGCGGCCCGGGCGGCTCGAGCGGCGGCGATGCGGCGTTGGTCGCCGCGGGGGTGGTCCCCCTGGCGTTTGGCAATGATCTCGCTGGGAGCATTCGTCAGCCGGCTCATGCCTGCGGCCTGGTGGGCTACCTGCCGTCGACCCGCTGCCTGGGCAACGGCGATGCCTTCAACACGATGCCATCCCTGCAGGGCTTCTGCTCACGGGTTGGTGTGCTGGCGCGGTCTGTGGCCGATGCCGCCTTGGCGGTTGAGGGCGTGACGGGGCGAGCGGTTGCGGCTGCTGACGATGCTGGCTCGCCACTGGGGGTCGGCTGGTGGGAGACGTCTGGCCCAGTTCCGCCATCACCAGCGGTGGTCCGCGGCGTGCGGGAGGCGGTGGCAGCGGTTGCGGCCGCAGGGATGCAGACCCGCGGTGTCGACGACAGTTTTGCCGAGTTGGCCGGCTGGCTTCATCTCGGGCTTGTCAGCAGCGACGGGGGGGCCTCGATTCGCAGCCTGCTCAAAGGCTCTCCGCCAATCGAGCAGGTTGCCGAGCTGTTTCGGCTCGGAGGGCTGCCCCGATGGCAGCGACCGTTGCTGGCGACCGTGGCGTCGATCACCGGCCGCGGCATTGAGGCGGCGGCGGTTCGCAGGACCGGGCCGCGATCGGCTCTCGAACTGCAGCATCTGCTGCGGGCCCGTGAGTCGCTCGGGCAGCTGCTGGAAGGCTGGCGGCAGAGGCATGGCCTTGATGCGGCTGTCTTCCCCGTTTCAGCGCTGCCAGCACTCAAGCATGGCACGGCCGCACGGCTGATTCTTGCGGCGTTTCCCTGCCTGCTGGC
>CALCGM010000451.1 GCA_937900985.1 uncultured Planctomycetaceae bacterium
CCCGCAGTGGCTGCGGCCACTACCTCTGCCTCTCATCGGGCAAGCGGGTGCTGCGCGAACGAGTGGGTGCGTCGGCGAAGATCGACACGCTTCGCCGCCGAGAAACGATCCGCATGGGCGAGGTGGATCTCTGCTTGGTGCCGGCCGGGCATATTCTGGGGTCGGCTCAGGTGTGCATCACGCATCGTGGCGTGCGATGGGTCGTGACGGGCGACTACAAGCTCGAGGCCGACCCAACCTGCGAGCCCTTTGAGCCAGTCGAAACGGACGTGCTGGTCACTGAGTCGACCTTCGGCCTGCCGATCTACCGCTGGGGCGACCCACAGGAGACGGCCGACGCCATCAACGCCTGGTGGCGGGACAGCCGCGACGCTGGGCGGACCTGCGTGCTCTTTGCCTACGCCCTGGGCAAGGCTCAGCGGCTCGCGGCAATGCTCGATCCGTCGATCGGGCCCATCTACGCCCACGGGGCGGTCATGAAGATGGTGCGGGCCTATCGTGACAGTGGCGTGCGGCTGCCGGCAATCGATCAGCTGGCACCGGCGACGCGGCGGGCTGGTGGTGGTCGGGCGATGGTGATCGCGCCCCCCTCAGCGGCAGGCAGCCGTTGGCTCAAGACGTTCGGTGACACGAGTGTGGCAATGGCGAGCGGCTGGATGACGATTCGAGGCGTACGTCGGCGGCGGGGGTTTGACCGCGGCTTTGTGCTCTCGGATCACGCCGACTTCCCCGGGCTTGTGCAGGCGGTCGAGGCGTCGCAGGCCAGACGGGTCTACGTGACACATGGGAGCGCCACCAGCTTCGCCCGCTTTCTCTGTGAGAAAGGGATCGAAGCGTCGGTGCTGGAAACCCGGTTCAGTGGGGAAGACGGCAGTGACGATCCTGCCAGCGATGGACCTCCCGAGCAGCAGGCAGAGCCCCCGGCTCCTCAGCAGGGAGAGGCTTCGTGAAACGCTTCGCCCGCCTCTTTCACGAACTCGATGCCACGCCGCGGACTGCCGAAAAGGTGCAGGCACTTGTGGCCTATTTTCGTGAGGCGCCCGCCGCCGATGCGGCCGCGGCGCTGGCGGTGCTCTCTGGCCAGCGGCAGCGACGAGGGGTGACCACCACGCTCCTGCGGGAGTGGGCCGCCGAGGCTGCTGGGATTCCGTCATGGCTGCTCGAGGAGTCGTATGCAGCGGTGGGGGATCTTGCGGAAACGCTGGCCTTGATCCTGCCGGAGGGCCGCAGCGACGCGGCGTCGGCTGGCCTTGCCCAAACCATTGCCTCCACCATCGAGCCGCTGGCTGCGGCGAGCGTGGAGGAGAAGCGACAGATCATCCGGGCTGCCTGGCAACGCCTCCACAGAGACGAACGCGTTGTCTGGCACAAGCTGATCACCGGTGGTTTTCGGGTGGGGGTGGCCAGAACGCTCGTGGCTCGCGCGCTTGCCGAGATCGCTGCCGTTGACGCGGCCACCATGGCGCACCGACTGATGGGACTTTCGACGATCACGCCGGAGGTGTTTCAGGCGCTTCTCGACACAGATGCCCAGGTCGATGACCCGGCCCGCCCGTACCCCTTTTTTCTCGCCTCGCCACTCGACGCCCCGGCGGCCAGCCTCGGGGATGTGGCTGCCTGGATCGCCGAGTGGAAGTGGGATGGCATGCGGGCTCAGCTGATCCGCCGCGGCGACGTGCGGGCACTCTGGACCCGCGGTGAGGAGCTCGCCAGCGAGGCCTTTCCCGAACTGATGGCCGCGGCGGAGAGCCTGCCTGATGGGCATGTGCTCGATGGTGAGGTGCTGGCCTCTGCGGAGGGCACGCTGCTCGGATTTCAGGCGCTCTCCCGGCGGGCGGGCCGTCGGCGGGTGAGCCCCAAACAGCTGCGGGAGATCCCATGTGTGTTTGTGGCCTACGATCTGCTCGAGGCAGACGGCGTGGACCTGCGGGAGCAGCCCCTGGCGTTTCGCCGCGAACGACTCGCGGCGCTGGGGCTGCCAGCCTTTGGCGGGGAAGGCGGGGCCCAGGCCTCCGCGGGGGGCGATGCGGATCAGGGGGCCCGGCCGCACCTCTTTTTCTCGCCGCAGGTTGTTGCCACCAGCTGGGATGACCTGGCCAGAGCACGGGAGACGTCGCGGCACCGCGGCGTGGAAGGGCTGATGCTCAAGCGGCTCGGCAGCCCCTACCGTGTGGGACGGCCCCGCGGCGACTGGTGGAAATGGAAAGTGGATCCACTGGAGATCGATGCGGTGTTGCTCTACGGCCAGGCTGGCCATGGACGTCGCGCGTCGCTCCACACCGACTACACCTTGGGAGTCTGGGATGGCGATGCGCTCGTGCCGGTGGCCAAGGCCTACTCCGGCCTGACAGATGCCGAGATTGCCGAGGTCGACCGCATCATTCGCCAGACAACCCGCGAGCGGCACGGCCCCGTGCGGGTGGTCGAGCCGACGCTCGTGTTTCAGATTGCGTTCGATGCGATTGCGGTGTCGAGCCGCCATAAGTCCGGCGTGGCGATGCGGTTTCCACGGATTGCCCGCTGGCGGCGCGAGAAGCGGCCGGAGGAGGCGGGCAGACTCGATGAACTGCGGGCGCTGCTGCCCCTGACGCCGCCCTCGAGGGCACCATGAAGCGGGCTGGTGGCCGGACGGGTCGCACGCGGAGCTCCACGGCCGCCGCCGCGGGGCCGCTCGACGCGGCGGCGGCCTGGTGTCGCGATCAAGGCTGGGAGGCGTTTCCATTTCAGCGGGAGGTCTGGCAGGCACTCGCGGCTGGGGAGAGCGGGCTGGTCCACGCCCCCACGGGCACCGGCAAGACGCTCGCAGTCTGGCTCGGTGCGGTGGTGGCCGGCTGGACGCCACAGACGCTGCGGGTGGTCTGGCTCACGCCGCTGCGGGCCCTTGCCGCCGACACCGCAGCCGCGCTGGCCCTGCCCCTGCCGCAGCTCGCGGCCGACTGGACGGTGGCCACCCGCACCGGCGACACCCCCACCGCGGCTCGTCGGGCAATGCGGATGCGGCCACCCACCGCGATGATCACCACCCCGGAATCGCTCTCGCTTCTGCTGTCGCTCGAAGATGCGGCCGACGCATTTTCCGGGCTGCGGCTGGTGGTCGTCGATGAGTGGCACGAGCTGCTGTCGTCAAAACGGGGCGTGCAGACCGAGCTCGCTCTGGCCCGTCTGCGGAGTCTTGCTCCTGGGCTGCAGACCTGGGGGCTCTCCGCAACGCTCGGCAACATTGACGAAGCAGCGATTGCCCTGGTCGGCACGCCTGAGGGCAGTCCGCGGATCGTGCGGGCCGACGTGCCCCGGCAGCTGGAAATCGAGACACTGATCCCCACGCCGATGGAGCGGTTTCCCTGGGCGGGCCACATGGGTATGCGTCTGCTGCCGCAGGTGGTGGACGTGCTCGAGCCGGTGACGACGTCGCTGGTCTTCACCAACACCCGCTCCCAGGCGGAGCGGTGGTTTGAGTCGCTTGCTCGGGCACGCCCCGACTGGAAGCTGGCGCTGCACCACGGATCGATCGATCGCGAGCTCCGCACGGCTGCGGAGGAGGGGCTCCGCCGCGGCAGGCTCAAGGCGGTGGTGGCCACGGGCAGTCTTGATCTCGGTGTCGATTTCGGGCCGGTGGAGCAGGTGCTCCAGATCGGCAGCCCGAAGGGAATCGCCAGGCTCCTGCAGCGAGCCGGCCGCAGCGGTCATCGGCCGGGAGCGGTGGGAAGGCTCGTGTGTGTGCCGACGCACGCCCTGGAACTGGTGGAGTGTGCCGCCGCTCGGCAGGCTGCGAGCGAGGGCGTGACGGAGCCGAGGCGGCCGCTGACTGGGGCGCTCGATGTGCTGGCCCAGCACATCGTCACGGTCGCCTGCAGTGGTGGCTTTCGGGAAGCGGAACTCTTTGCCGAGGTCAGGCAGACCGCCGCCTTCCGTCAGCTCGACCAGGCCAGCTGGCGGTGGGCGATGGACTTTGCTGCCCGCGGAGGGCCGGCACTGGCGGCCTACCCCGACTTTGCCCGCATCCGCGAGCGGTTTGGCCGCTGGTATGTGGCGGGGCCGGCCATCGCCCGGCGGCACCGGATGTCGATCGGCACGATCACCAGCGATGCCGCGGTGGAGGTGAAGTGGCTCCGTGGAGGCCGCCTGGGAACGGTCGAAGAGTCGTTCATCTCACGGCTCAACGAGGGAGATCGCTTCATCTTCGCTGGCCGCACCCTCCGGCTGTTCCGCTTTGACGGGCTGACGGCCTGGGTGCGGCGAGCCAAGGCGTCTGCGGCGGGCGTGGCCGTTCCGCGATGGAACGGTGGACGGATGCCGCTGTCGACCCTGTTGGCCTCACATGTGCAGAACCTGGTGGCTGAGGGATCGCAGCGTCGGTCGCCGACAGCGGAGATGACGGCGGTGCAGCCGCTGCTCGACACGCAGGCCGCCTGGAGCCGCCGGCCGCAGCCTGCGAGCCTGCTGATCGAGCAAGTGGCCAGCCGCGACGGCCACCATGCCTTTCTCTATCCGTTTGCCGGCAGGCTGGTGCATGAAGGCCTTGCGACGCTGGTGGCCTGGCGGATCGCGCAGCAGTCGCCGGCAACGC
>CALCGM010000452.1 GCA_937900985.1 uncultured Planctomycetaceae bacterium
CACTACTTCGTCAGCTACTACGACTACTACCAGCCCGAGGCCTACATCCCCCAGCGCGACATCTACATCGAAAAGGATGCCTCGATCAACAAGGAGATCGACCGGCTGCGGCTGGCGGCCACGAGCGCCTTGGTCAGCCGCAAGGATGTGATCGTGGTCGCGAGCGTGTCGTGCATCTACGGCCTCGGCTCGCCCGAAGACTACAAGGCGATGGTGATCCGCCTGGCCAGCGGCATGCCCACCAGCCGCGACGACCTCCTCGAGCAGCTGATCTCGGTGCAGTACGAGCGGAGCGACGTGGCCCTCGACCGCGGCCGCTTCCGTGTCCGCGGCGACTCGGTCGACATCTGGCCGCCCTACGACGAGTTGGCCGTGCGGGTGGAGTTTTGGGGCGACGAAATCGACTCGATTGCCGTGATCCATCCGGTCAGCGGTGAGGTGGCCGCCAAGACCGACGAGATGTATCTCTACCCGTCGCGGCACTTTGTGATGCCTGAGGACCGCATCAAGCGGGCGGTGGGCAACATCCGCCAGGAGCTTGAGGAGCGGCTCGAGGAGCTCAAGAGCCAGGGAAAGCTGCTGGAGGCCCAGCGGCTCGCGGCCCGCACCCGCTTCGACATCGAGATGCTCACCGAAGCCGGCTTCTGCCCCGGAATCGAAAACTACTCCCGGCCCCTCTCCGGCCGCGCCCCCGGCAGCACCCCCGACACGCTCTTCAACTACTTCCCCGACGACTTTCTGTTTTTTGTCGACGAGTCGCACGTCACGGTGCCGCAGGTTCGCGGGATGTATGCCGGCGACCGCAGCCGCAAGCTGACGCTCGTCGACCACGGCTTCCGGCTGCCCAGCGCCCTCGACAACCGGCCGCTGATGTTTGACGAGTTTGAGAAGCGGCTGCATCAGACGATCTACGTCTCGGCCACGCCCGGCGACTGGGAGCTGGGCAAGACCGGCGGCGAGGTGATTGAGCAGATCATCCGCCCGACAGGCCTGCTCGACCCGCGGATCGAGATCGAGCCAGCCCGCCAGCAGGTCACGCACCTGCACGCGGAGATCGACCGCACGGTCGCCGACGGCCATCGTGTGCTGGTGACCACGCTCACCAAGAAGCTCGCCGAAGATCTGACGACCTACTTCTCGGAGCGGAACGTCCGCTGCCGCTGGCTGCACAGCGAGCTCGACGCTTTTGAGCGAGTGGAGCTGCTGCGGGGCCTCCGCGAAGGCGTGTTTGACGTGCTGGTCGGCGTCAACCTGCTGCGGGAAGGCCTCGACCTGCCGGAGGTTGCTCTCGTGGCCATTCTCGACGCCGATAAGGAGGGCTTTCTCCGCAGCGAGACCTCGCTGATGCAGACGATCGGCCGCTCCGCCCGCAACGTCAACGCCCGCGTGATCCTCTACGCCGACCGGATCACCGAGAGCATGGACAACGCCGTCAACGAAACGAAGCGGCGGCGGGCCCTTCAGGAAGCCTACAACGCCGAGCACGGCATCACGCCGGAAACGATCCGCAAGGAGATCCGCCAGGGCATCGAAGCCGAAGTTGCCTCGCGGCGGATGGCCGTGGAAGCAGTGGGCGACAGCCGCGACAACGACCGCGACCTGGCAGCCACACTCGACTCCCTCGAAGAGGAGATGATGGCCGCGGCCGCCGAGCTCGACTTCGAGCGGGCGGCGATCATCCGCGATCAGATTGCGGCCCTGAGAAGCGGCAAGAAACCGGCAGCCAAAGGCCGCGGCCGCGGGGGTCGATCAAAAAACACCGCCCGCATTCCCAGGCCGAAGCGGTAACGGACCGGTCATAAAAAGGCCCTGCTCGGCTTCGCTGAGAAACCGGGCAGGGCCCATGAACGCACCAAACATCTCAGGTCGGGCAGAGGCCGCAGCGGCTCAGTCGACACCCAGCGGCATCGATTCTGGCTTCCTCACAGGAGCCTCACCACCCCCCTCGCCATCACGGCCAATCGGCTTGAGCGATGGATCGACAGGGCCGGTCGACACGGGCACCGCATCCTCCACGCCCGACGAATCGCAGCCGGCAGCCACGAGCGCCACCACCACACACCCAAGAACGCTCCACCGCGTTGAGAGCACACGCATCATCGGTTCACACCCTTCCGTTGAAGTCGAAAAGCCGTCCGAAGGCGGCCGGGACGGGCGACACGCAGCCGCCCTGAAGCCACGAAACAAACAGGAGCAGGGTAGCCCATGGCGAGCCACCCTGCTCCAAAACCAGCTGATCACCCGCAGGCTCTCAGACCAAGATCCCTACTGGGTCAATCGGGGAAGTTGACGACCTGACCATCGTGCTTCCCGCAGATGTTGACAAAGGTTGCATAGTCGATCTGCGGCAGGATGCCGCGGACCGACCCGTCGCACATGCCGGTCATCATCACGTTGCCGGCGTGGAAACTGCCTGGCATGGCATAGCCCATGTTGCGGCCTTCTGGGCTCGTATCGCAGTTGCCGTTCGTCGGATCCGGGCAGAAGCCAAAGTCCGAGTAGAACGTCGCCTGCCCCCAGGGAGACCCGCACCAGCCGTCGGCAGCGGGATCGCCCCAGTTCACAAAGCCGCCATGCGACTCCATGCTCATCACCGTCTTACTGGTGCCGTCGGTGATCCCGCCAATCCCCTGCCCCTTGGAGGGCGGGTTGAGATACGTACCAATGCCAGTTCCGGAGGCGAGCTGGCTGGCAAACGTGAAGGGGCCTTCAAAGGCGGGATCCCGCACAAAGCCACGGTTGAAGAGATAATGGGTCTGCCCAGTTCCGGAGATCACCTCAGGCCTCGAGGCCGCCGTGTAGATGTAGATCGAGAAGTAGGGGCCCGAGCCAGGCGACGCACCAATCAGGCTGCCGCGGAAATGCTTGTCGGCAGTGCCAACCATGGTCAACTGGATCAAGTTGTTGCTCTCGTCGGAGGAAACACCAGACGGGCAGAGAAAACTCGACACGTCAGGCCTGCCGGCGCCCCAGCGGCCCTGGGGAGGCGTGGCCCCGCTTCGCGGCACGTTCCATGCGGCTCCAGACGCCCACCAGCTGCCGCCCTGGCCGTAGTCGCCGTTGTCGTAGGCCTCCGACATTGCGGTCTCTTCCAGGAAGGGAAGCAGCCGCCAGTGCACCCCGTTGCACCGCTGGTCGGTGCCGGGCGGAAAATACCCAAACGCACTTTCATGATTGTGCACCGCCAAGCCGATCTGCTTGACGTTGTTGGCACACGACATCCGCCGAGCTGCCTCACGTGCAGACTGAACAGCAGGCAGCAAAAGACCGACGAGGACGCCAATGATGGCGATCACAACGAGAAGCTCGACGAGCGTGAACGCCCTTCTCGAACTGCGGACGGGGAATAAAGACATAAAAAACCTCATACGATGGGAAAGGCCTCAAAACAAAAATCGGAAATCAAAGGCTGCAACATCGCTGGAGCGTGACTCGCTTCACGGAATCAAAACAAAACGATGAAATCCTACCGTCCGGCAGCGGGGGATGCCAAACAAACCGCTTCATTCTGGCGACAACGACATTCCTTCAGCCTCACAAACGGCACAACCGGGTGGGCTGGCCAAAATCGATTGGCGGCAAAGCCGCTCAGAAAAAAAGGCCCGGGGCTGCATTCGGGGAGTGAGAGAAGAGCGTCAGGGTATGACGGCAGCCCCGGGCGTTTCGCACTCGGATCCAGGCACCTCCTTTGCACGCGGGAAATCACGATTCCGAAGGCCGGGCCCCCCGACCTCAATTTCGTTGCAGACGCCGGCGACCCCAGGGATCTGCCGGCAGCACTCCTCGCAGACGTTCCGCTCGAAGTAGGTCATCACCGTGCCGCCAAGAAAAATGACGGCGTCAACGACCCGCACGGAGATCCGATTGAGCGACGGCAGGTGGCGAATCGCCAGCATCGCTCGGAGCTGACCTTCGAGTTCGTCGTCGGCTGCCAGCATGAAGAAACATCCCTTTGCGGGTGATCGCACGCACGAGTGGTGGCACTGGGCATGTGGTCGGTCGTGGACTGAATCCGCCTTTCAGTGGGAATTCCAGGATTGCAACTGGCGTGCCAAACACCGCAGAAGGCCCGCTCCCGCCGCGCCGCCAGAGACGAAATCCACGTCACGCCGGGGAAAAAAGCGTTTTGCTGCGTTCAAGCCTGCGGGCAGCAAAACACCGCAGGCCTGCCATCAGCGAGCTGGCTGCACAGGAATCGGGCAGAGAGCTGCCCAAGAGAGACGCATGCGGTGCAACGAAAGCCGCACATCGCAGCGATCGGGAGGGGCGAACACCCACATCAGAGAGCGTCAGCGACCCTGAAGCGCGTTCCGGCCGAACTCAGGCAGCTTTCTTCAGCGTCTCGTCGGGGTTCGCCAGCGACCTGCCCAGCCGCTTGCGGGTTCGCCCGGTGCTCGAGGCATCAACGGTACGGCCGGGCAGGGCGGCTGCTGGTGAGGATTCAGCCGCAAGCTTTTCACGAAGCGATGCCGCTAAGGCCGGCCCAAAATCGTCGCCCTTGGCGTGCTGCCCAATATCGTCGCAGGCATCCGCAATGCCGAGCACCACCGCGTGTCGCACACCTTCCC
>CALCGM010000453.1 GCA_937900985.1 uncultured Planctomycetaceae bacterium
CGATGCCCGAGTAGAGGGCTGCCTCCTCGTAGCTCCGCTTCATTTCCAGCGACGCTTCGTAGGCCTGCAGTGGATGGCCGGTGACCCGCGGGTCGATGCTGCGGACGTCGGAGACAAACTTCTTCAGCGACTCGAAGTCCCAGATGTCGCCGCGGCCGTAGATCTTCAGCAGCTGCTTGCCGCTGGAGCCGACGAAGCGATCGACGAGGCTCGCGGGGAGGTCTTCCAGCTGCGGGGGCTCCGGGTTGGAGACCGCCTGGAGGGCGTGCATGCGGGAGAGGAGGTCGCCGGCGGTGGCCTGCTGAAAACCGGCGAGCACCTGGCTGCAGACCTCCGGCGGCATCCGGCGGAGGATGTCTCGCGACTGCTCGAGATGCCAGGCGGTGCGGAGGCCGCCGGGGCGTTTGGCTGCCTCGGCCTGGGCCCAGGCGAGGGTCTCGCCGAGGCTGTCGATGCGGTCGACAGGAATCTGGGGAGGACGCTCCGGCAGGCTGGCGAGGCGGGTGCGGATCTGCTCGATCGCCGGCCGCTTGAGATCCTCATCCGCTGGCAGCAGGGAGGCGATCTGATCAACCCGTTCCACCGTGGGCAGGGCCTCAAACCGCTCCTTCATCACCAGCAGCTCTTCCCGCGAGTCGGCAATCGAGAGGGCATACCACACGCTCTGGTCGCATTCGGTGAGCAGCTTCTTTTCCAGCTCAACGCTCTCCAGCCCCTCAGGCTGCATGTTGAGCAGGTTGTGGTCGTAGGCCAGGTCGTGCATGCCCGAACCTGTCAGCAGGATCACCGCCAGGGAGGCGAGCACGGCAAAGCGGGGATACCGCATCACCGGCCGCAGCCAGCGGTGCACGGGAACGGGCTCGGGCACCGAGTTGAAGAAGCCGCTGCGATCGACGGCGGCGATGGTGGCTGGCAACACCAGCAGCTCTGCCGCAGCGCACAGCAGGATGCCGCCGCCGGCGATCATGCCCAGCTCGGAAACCCCTACGAAGCTCGTGAGGGCTGCTGAGAAGAAGGCGATCGAGGTGGTGATGGCTCCGGTGAGGATGCTGGGGCCCACGGTGCCGCTGGCCCCGAGGAGGGCGGCCTCGCAGTCGTGGCCCTCGCGGCGGAGGGCGAGATAGCGTCCGACGTAGTAGGTGCCGTAGTCGATGCCCACGCCGATCATCGTGACGGCGAAGGTGACACTGAGGATGTTGAGATGCCCCACGGAGATCGTGGCCCAGGCGAAGGCCCAGGCCATACCGATCACGAGCACGCCGTTGGCGAGCAGGGCATGCCGCACACCGCCGAAGCCCGCCACGATGACGACCGCCACGGCAGCCAGCGAGAGCATGCTCGCCTGAACCATCGAGTTCTGGCTCGATCGCATCTCGTCGTCTTCCATCACGGGCAGGCCCGTGAGGCCGATCTCAACGTCGGGATGCCGGGCCGACACGAGGTCGATCAGCCGCCGCAGCTCATCGGTCGCTTCGGAGGCGCCAGCAAAGCCATCGTCAGACTTGGCGATCCGCACCAGGGCGAAGCCGAGCGTGCCGTCTTTGGCGAGCAGATACTGGCTGGAGAGTTCTGAGAGGGTTTCCAGCGATCCGGGCATGCCGGGCCAGGGAGACGAGCGTGGCATCTCGCTGGGCATGCTGCCGGATGAGGCGACCGAGAGGCTTGTCAGCAGGCCTTCGGTGTAGCGTTCGAGAGCCTCCATCGGCGGCTCACCCTCACCGCCGCGGTGGCCCGCCACCACACGGCTGGCGAGCCCACCCACCATCGAGCCGACTCGCAGCTGCGACCAGCCCCCGGCAAGAACAGGCGCACTCTCGGCGAGAAACCCATTGATCGACTCGAGGTCTTCGACCTGCAGGTAGTGCAGGCCTTTGGAGCGGATCTGTGAGAGGTCGACCTCATGCAGCACCGAGTGAAAGAGCGACCCCTCCTGGGAGAGCTCCTCGGAGACCTCGCCGAGCACATCGACAACCATGGCCCGCGACGGGCCTTCGACCACGATCACCGCATCGTCGTCTTCGCCAAACTCGGCGAGATAATCGATCCACAGCCGGTTGTATTCACTCTCCGGATCGAGGAGATCAACGCGGCTCACCTTGTAGCCGAGATGCTGCTGCGTCAGCAGGCCGGCCGCCCCGGCGGCAATCACGGCAATCGTGATCACCGCTGCTGGCGCCTTCAGGCAGAGCCGCGTCCAGGCGACAAGCAGACGGGCGATGCGGCCCTCACAGGCCATCGGGCGGTCGCCGCCACCGCTGCCAGAATCCATGCCATCCTGCGGCATCTCCGCGTTGTGCCTCATGGGAAATCGTCGCACAGGTGTTCAGGATGCTCAGCGGGAGGGGTGTGCAGGGTGTCGAGGCGGGATCGTAGGCAAGGCCACCGGTTGCTCCAACCCCGCCCTGCGGCAGATCCGCGGCTGCTCTTCAAGCTGGGCAAGCAGCAGCGAGCTGGCGGTTTGGGCGAAGGCAGGCGACTTTGCCGCGCCGCGCCGCCAAAGTGATTCGGCTGTTCCACCTGTGACGAAAACATCAATCGAAACGATTGTGACGTTCGCGAAGGGGGGCCTGAATGCGACGTTGTCCAGGGGGGGGCTGCCGGCGTGCCGGGAGCCCGACATGCACGGTCCGCGCGGTGAGTCACCGCCGAGGCCGCATCAGACACACCGGATGGCTGGCAGCCACGCTGCTGGCTGTGGGGCTTGGCAGCTGCCTGCCGGCAGGATCCTTGCGTGCGGCCGAACGGCCGGACCCAGAGATCCGCACGGTCGAGACAGGCAGCTCGAGCCGGGCGGCGCGGCAGGATGCCCTGACAGCGCTCTCCAAGGTGATGCTCCCGCGGGAGCAGGCGAAGCTCGTGCGGGAGTGCGTGGGATCGACCACGCTCTACCGGCGGCTGCCCACCAAGGAGTTTGCGTGCCACCCAGACATGCTGGTGTTCGCGCTTGAGCATCCCGAAGGGGTTGTCGATATCTGGCGGGTGCTCGACATCAGTCGGCTCACGCTCGACCCAGCCGGCCCGGATCAGTGGCGGCTGGCCGACGGCTACGGCACGGTGGGCACGATGCGAACGCTGCACCGCAGCGGCGATGCGACCCAGGGCATGCTCGTGCTCCACGGGCAGGGCGGCTATGCGGGGCCGTTCGCGCCCAAGCCGCTGTCTGGCCGTTGCGTTGTGCTGCTCCGCTACCACTACGACGGTTCGCCCGGGCAGCCCGGCCATCGGGTCTGCCTGAAGACCGATGCGTTTCTTGATGTCGATGGCCTCGGCTTCGAGATCGTGACCCGCACCCTGCAGCCGCTGATCGTCAGCACCGCTGGCTGGAACGTGCACGAGATCTGCCTGTTTATGGGACACCTCTCGCGGACGGCCGCCGAGAACCCGCTGGGCGTGGAACGGCTTTCCCAGCGGCTCACCCAGATCGCTCCCGAACACCGCCGGCAGCTGGCGATGGCTGCTCACCGGGCCGCCGGCGACGGGGGAGCCCTGGCAGGAGAAGCGGAGATCGCCGGCCGCCTGGCCAGCCGCTGGATGAGCAACGAACTGCCGACCGAGCGAGCGGTCCCGTCGACGCCGTGAGGCCCAGATGGGCCGCTACCGTCGCTGGGTGTCGGTGCTTGAGGGGGGGGCGGCGGCCAGCCGCAGCCTCGCTTCGGTGGCCACGAGGTAGGGCTTGCGATACTCCGGCATGTAGCCCCGGGCGCCGCGGATGGCCACCTCCTGGCCGACAAGCGGAGCAAGGTTGAGCGAGTCGGCCGGCGAGACAAACACCAGCACCCGGTTGCTCGCATCGACGAGGGCCCAGCGGGGGGCGTCGGGGCGTCGAGAGACGACCGTTGCCAGCCGGCCGGTGGTTTCCACCGCGTCGGGAGGGGTCCAGGTGGGCTGACCGTTGGCAGGAGCGCCGCCCGGCAACACACCGGGCCGCACCGGACGGCTGCCCAGTGCTGAGAGGCTCGACCAGAGGCTGCCCAGTCGCAGCTGGTTTTCGGCCGAGGCGGCGTCTTCATCGAGGGCCGCCCGGCGGGCCTGAATCGACTCAAAGCGGGCGAGCCTGGCATCGAGGGCATCCGCCCGAAGTCGTTCTTGATGGGTCGTGGCCCGGGCACTGGCGAGGTTGAGCCGTTCACGAAGCGGGGTGAGATTCCACTGATCCTCCGGGGCGGCGACGGCCAGGGAGAGTTCGAGATCGATGTCGTCAAGCTCATCGCCAGATGCGGCCATCGCGCCGGCCTCGACCGATCCGGCCACCGGCCGATTCCAGGGTTCAAACACACTTGAGCCCTGTGGCATCCAGCGGCTGTACCAGGGAGGGTCGTCGCTCACGTCACGAGCCGGTGCTTCGGGAATCGGTGAGGCCTGCGGAGGATCGAGCTCTCGCGGCGGCCCGGGCAGCGATTCCAGTTCGCCCGACACCAGCGCGATGTCGCTTCGCTCCCGTGGAGCCGCAGGTGGTTCGACGCCCGGTGGCAGCGCGAGGTCAGCCGCCCACACCCAGCGAAACTCTCCACTGGGTGGATCAATCCGCATCCAGGTTCCCGGATAGCGGCCTCGCTCCGCGGTCACGGCGTCGATCACCGAAACCCGTTCGCCGGCCTCCAGCCGCACCTGGGCGGCATGCCGGCAGGGATTGAGCTGCGAGCCGATCCGCGAGACGACGCCATCATTGAGAATCACCCCCACACGCCGCGTGTCGCTCGCAGCAGCGGGATCGGCCGCCTCGTCGAGCAGCTGGAGGTCGTCCGCCCGAATCCAGCTGAAGCTGCCTGCAACCGGCCGCACGGCGGCGTATCCCGAGGCATCGAAGTCCCAGACCTCGACCACATCGCCACGAGTGAGCCGGCCGGTGGGATAGAAGTCGTTGCTGGGGCCAGCCCGAAGATACGTCTCGCCGGCAGCCACATGCACCCGCGCTGGCAGTGCTGCGGCTGCGGGCGGCTCGCCGTCGTCGGCAACGCCGCGTGCCGGCGCACCAGCAAGCACCGCAAGCATCACCGCGATGACCCTCAGACCGGCATTCGCGGTCAGCGTGGTTGGCGCGGCAAGCCGCAGGCGGCTGCATCCTGCCGCACTCCGAGTCGCCCGACCACCAGGCCACCTGCCGTCAAACTGCCGCATGAACCTGCGTCCTTCGCATCCGTGCGAGATCAAAAAGCCAGCGTGCAGACGAGGCTTGGGCGTCCTCGTCCACACGCCAGCACACAGCGGAGTTGACCGCCGCACCTCTGCTTGTAGACCAGGGCCCGCTCCGCCCTCAAGGCGGTTCGTCCCCGGATTCCCCCACCTCCGCCCTCCACGTCCGAGCGTCCTTCGCAGCCTGCGCAGCCTGCGCAGCACACCTCCAAGACAGGCAAGCAGGTCAAACGAGGCAAACCCACCACAGCCGCCGCCGCCGTGCTAGCACACCCACTGCTAGCACTTTTTTCGAGCCCACTCCCTCCCCGGCCGCTGGCCGCCAAACCTCGGGGAACGGGACGGGTCCTCGGGCCGCGACGCGGCCTCGGCACAGCCGAGGTGCCTCCGGCACCCGAAGACCCGTCCCGCTTGCGGGCTCCCCCTGCCGCAGACCGACGCGCAGCGTCGGACAGGCCGTCCTCAACCATCCAGCGAGGGGTGAGCCCGGGGCTGCCCCTCCGGCCTCCATGCGCAAGCGACGCCCGGAGGGCCAAAGCGCAGCGGATGTCCGGAGGGCCAAAGCGCAGCGGATGTCCGAGCGAGCGAGGGCCTGGAGGGCCCGCAGTGAGCGTCCGGAGGGGCAGCCCCGGGCTCACCCCGAGCGGCCCACTACCAGCGTCCCACCGGCCGATCGAGCACCTCCCGCACCACAATCGCCTGCCGTAGCGAACGGGGATCCGCCAGCAGCGCGGCGATCGTTCCCGCGACAGCCACCGACGCCGCGGCCGGACGCGACTCCCGTTCTTTGCTCGCATCGGGCATCAGCGAGGAGGTGAGGTGCGGCATCTCGGCGATCGGTGTTCCACCCACCTCGCGTCGCGGGGGAACAGCCGGCTTCGGCTGCTGCCGCTGCGGGGGCTTTCGCACCGGCCGGGGCTTGGGAGGCATCGGCGGGGCGGCCCGTTCGATGGTGATCGGCTCGGTGGGGCGGCCCTTGAGAAACTGCTCGATCTGCTGGCGGAGATCGGCATCGAGACCGGCGGCCGCTGGCTCGGCTTGCCGAGGCGGCAGGCCCGCTCGTGGCCCAGCGGCGGCTGGCCTGACGGCAGGCCGGGGCTGGGGAGCGGGAGCACCCGGCTTCCCACCTTGGAGCTTCCGCACCACAGCAGCGATCTGGGAGACGATCCAGATGAAGACGAAAATGATCGGCAGCAGCGCTTCGAGCCAGTCGAGGCCGGCGGCGAAGAGGGGCATGGCTGGCATGGTGTGGTCCTTCCGGCGGGCCGGCGGCTACGACGCTGCATCCACCGCAGCAGAGACCGGCCCGGCGGTAGCGATGCTCTTCCGCATCTCGGTGTCGGCCTGCAGGTTGCGGAGTTTGTAGTAGTCGATGATGCCGAGCCGGCCGCCGTCAAGCGATTCCGCAATCGCCTTGGGCACTTCGGCTTCAGAGGCCACGAGTGCAGCCCGCTTCTCTTCGATCCCGGCGACCATTTCCTGCTCTTTCGCCACGGCCATCGCCCGACGTCCCTCTGCCTTGGCTCGGGCCACGCGGGTGTCGGCCTCGGCCTGGTCGGCCTGCAGCCGGGCGCCGATGTTGCCGCCAACGTCGATGTCGGCGATGTCGATCGAGACGATCTCAAAGGCGGTGTTGGAGTCGAGGCGGCGGGCGAGCACGGTCTTGGAGATGCGGTCGGGATTTTCCAGAACGTCGCTGTGTTTGTCGGCGGAGCCGATCGCTGAGACGATGCCTTCGCCGACGCGGGCGATGATGGTTTCTTCCGTGGCACCACCGATCAGCTGATTGAGATTGGTGCGGACGGTGACGCGGGCACGGACCTTGAGCTGAATGCCATCTTTGGCCACGGAATCGAGGGAGTCGCGGCCGCTGTTGGGGCCTGGGCAGTCGATCACCTTGGGATAGACCGTGGTCTGCACCGCCTCACGGACGTTGCGGCCGGCGAGGTCGATGGCGGTGGCGAGTTTGTAGTCGAGCTCCGTCATCTTTGCCTTGTTGGCAGCAATCAGGGCCTGCACGACCAGCGGCACGCGGCCGCCGGCGAGATAGTGGGCCTCAAGCGACTGGCGAGTGATGCCGGTGGCGTCGCCCAGGCCAGCCTGCACCGCCATGATTTTGCTGCGGACGATGACCGTCGGATTGACCTTCTTGAAGCTCATCGCCACGAGGTCAAACAGGCCGATGCCTGCGCTCGAGGCATACGACTGCAGCCACAGCCGGAGGTATCTCGCCAGAAAGGCAAGGACCACGAGCACCGCAAAGATGCCCGCACCGAGGAAAACCAATGGCCACATAAGAGGCTCCAGAAACAAAACGCAGCGTTCCAAACGCCAGTGCCGAACCGACCACCACACTCCCGATGGTTGATCGCCGGGATGGCTCCGTCAAGCAACGCCTGCCTCGGGTCAGTCCTTGGCTGCTCAGGAGTTGTCCCGCTGAAACTGCTCAAACTCGAAGTCTTCCAGGGTGCTCGAGAGGCCTGGCGGCGGCGGAGCAGGCTCCGCAGACGACGCCCCCAGCTCACGGCGGGTGGGCAACGGCGTGGCGTCGTCGCTGCTGACGAGTGGACGAACCACCACGCCCATGCCCTGCACGCCCACCGCCTCGACGATTGTGCCCAGGGCGATCGGGCCGGTCTCGCTGACGGCCTCGAGGGTCGTGCCGTCGATCTCCACGCTGCCCCAAGGGAGCATTTCGCGGACGACGCGGCCGCTGCGGCCCACCATGCCGCGGGCCCGTTTCCGCTGCGGCGACTCGGGCAAAACCTCCGAGGCATCTGGCGGTGGCGGCAGCACCCGCCGGCCCAGCGGCGTGCGTGGAAACCAGCGGAAGGCCATGATCAACACGCCAGGAACCGTCACCACCGCGGCGGTCAGAAAGAGCATCCCGATCGCCGGCCCCTGCTCGACAAAGGCCATCACGACCGCAGCCAGGATCGCCACCACGCTCACAAAGCCGAGGATGCCACCTGAGGGCAGAAACACCTCGAGCACCATCACGAGCAGGCCGACCGCCAGCAGGATCACTGTCCAGAAAAGGGCATTCATGACACCTCGCGGACGAGCACGCGTCCGCCCCGAATCTCCACGACCCGGACCTCTCGGCCCGGCTCGATCAGCCCACCTTCCACCGACACGTTCTGAAGACGACCCGCAATCCGCGCCGTGCCTGCCGGCGCGAGCCTGCTGGTGGTCACGCCTTCCAGGCCGAGCAGCTCCTCCAGCGGGTTGTGGGCGAGTTCTGCCGGCTCCGCATCTGGCGGCACCAGGAGCACATTGCGGAGCACCGGCGTCGACGGGAGCCACCGCCGGACGAAGATCGCCATCGCCAGGATACCTCCGGAGGCCGCCAGGATGCCCAGCAGCGACGACTGCAGCTGCCGCAGCTGATAGTCGTTGGCCGGCACGATAAACGACTGGCTGGCCAGCACCAGCGAGCCGACAATCAAGAGCCCGCCGCCCAGCCCAAGCACACCGAAGCCGGGCAGGATGAAGATTTCCGCCGCCATACAGAAGAGCCCTGCCAGAAAGAGCATCACCTCCAGCCAGCCGGCCGTGCCCTGCAGGTACTGACTCCAGAAGTAGACGATGAAGGCCACCATCGCCACAAAGCCGCCGAGCCCCAGGCCCGGTGTGTGCAGTTCGATGTAGAGCCCTGCCCCGCCGATCAGCAGCAGCAGCCAGGCCACGCCTGGCTGGGCAAGGGCATCGAAGAGCTGATCCGCCCAGCTCGGTTCGACGATCGCCATCTCGCCTTCGAGGCCGTAGGCGGCGGAAAACTCCGCGGCCGACTCCACCAGGTGTGCGGTCAAGCCGAGCGATTCGGCGGTGGCCCCCGTGACGCGGATGGGGCCGACCCCGATCTGGGGCCCTGCCTGCCAGGCATCGCGGTCGACCCGCTCGGCCAGTTCCTCGTCTGAGAAATAGCCCACCTGGCCGGTTGCGGCATCGCTGTAGCGACGCACGACAATCCCTGGCGTGACCACTGCCAGAGGCAGCGACCAGGACCGGCTCCGTGGCTTGGCGACGCCCTCCCGCCAGGCCACCTGCAGCGACTCCAGGGCCCGGGCATCCATGGCCCCTGCCCCCTCACCCCCGAGCACGGCCTCCTCCGCCATCACCAGCTCATCGCAGGCCAGCGCCACAAGCGCCGCATCCGAGAGGGCCTCGTTGGGAACCCAGGCCACCGTGCGGACTGCCGTGGGGTCGAGGCCAGCGAGCGTGGTGGCCAGCACCAGGCTCTGCTCGGCGGAGCCGCCTGGGCTGTCGATCCGCAGGCAGATCAGGTTGGCTCCGTCGTCAACCGCGTCGGTCAGCCGGGCCCGCACCCGCGCGACGCGGGACGCATCGATCGCGCCGGCCAGTGGGATCTGCACCGCCCGCCAGCCACCATCAAGCGACGGATCGGCAGCCAGGGCCGCTGCCGGCACATCGAGCCCTCGGGCCACCTCGTCGGGCGAGTCGGCAAGCCACTGCACAAAGCCGGCCTCGCGAGCGTTGCGGGCGGAAAACACCAGGGGCGAAGGGCCCAGCTCTTCAACGTCGAGCACGGCAACACTCGCCCGCAGCCGGTCAACTTCCTCACGCGACGACACAAACCGCTCGCCGTTCGGTGTGCTCACCCGCACCGCCCGGGCGTCTGGATCGGCCATCGCCACGGCCACCGGTGGCGGAAAGGTCTGACGCCGCGACGCGATCTCGGCATAGGCCGCCCGCATCGACTCATCAACCCGTTCGGCGTCTTCTTCCACCGGCCCGAGCGAGGCAGTCGGGGCCATCACAATCTCTTCACAGGCCAGCGCCGCAAGCACGGCATGGCTGGTGATCGGCGACGAGACCCAGGCAACGGTCTTCACACCATCGAGCTGACGGCCGCTTAAAAACCGGGCGATCTCCAGGGAACGACCAAAGTCGCTCGGCCCCTCGACCGCGCCATCAAACCGCACCACCAGCAGCCCCCGCTGGCCGGCTTGGCTCCGCAGCTGCGGCAGCTGCCTCAGCACCGACGCGATAAACTGCGTGTCGCGGTTGCCCGTGATCGGCAGCCGCAGCGAGAGCGCCACGACAGGCGGAGCCGCCTCGGGCGGAGCGAGATGATCCTCAGGCTCATCCGCAGCGGCAGGGGGCTCCGGGCGTGCGGGCTGATCGACGACCTGCGGCCGTCCACCGGGCTGTGGCTGACCGCGCGATTGAGGCGGTGCGTCGACTGTGGGAGCAGCGGGGGCGTCGGCCGGCTGGCCAGCGGCGTCGAGCGTGGGCACCTCCGCAAAGGGATCGTCGGGAAAGAGGTCGTCGGCCTGTGAGGCCCCCAGCACGAGCCCGGCAGCACACAAGACCGCCGACAGCAGACGAACGGCGATCCGGCCCCTCCAGCCGGGACGACCGACGCTCGTGCGACCACTTCCAGCATGTGCCATTCGCATCGCTCACCGTGAACGGTTTACAGCCTGCCGACCGATTCCCATCATAGGCTCGTCAGGTCTGCTTCGCCTGAAACGGCAGCAACTGCGTGCTTCACGTCCCTTTCCCCAGCGAGCCCACGAATGGACCCCTCCTCGCCTCAGCCCACCGCAAACCTCTCCCAGCAGCTCATCGAGGCATTTGAGACCAAGGCTTTGCAGCGGGGAAGCTTTGTCCTTGCCTCCGGAAAGACCGCGAGTTTCTACCTCGATGCCAAGCAGGTCGTGCTCGACGCGGCTGGGGCGATGCTGGTTGGCCAGGCCGTGCTCGCCCGGCTGCAGGAACTTGGGCCGCTCCCCGACGCCGTGGGCGGGATGTCAATCGGCGCCGACCCGATCACTGCGGCGGTGGTCACCATGGCGGGCGTGGCAGGAGTTCCGCTGAAGGGCTTCATGATCCGCAAAGAGCCCAAAGGACATGGCCTCGGCCGCTACGTGGAAGGGCCAGTGAAGGCGGGCAACCGCGTGGTCATCCTTGAGGATGTGGTGACAACCGGTGGCTCGTCGCTGCTGGCGATCGACCGAGCGGAGGAGTTTGGCCTCTCCGTCGACCGCGTGGTGACGCTCGTTGACCGGCTTGCTGGCGGAGCCGATGCCTTTGCCGCCCGCGGCATCCCCATGGAGTCGATGCTCACAATTCGCGATCTTGGCATCGAACCAGCTGCTGCCAGCTGAACTGTCAGCCGGCTTCTCGGCGGCAACCGCCAGGACCTCCTCCTCGGCTTGCCGCCATCCCCACCACGGGCATAGTCTGCCAGAGGCGGATGGATGGAGCTGGGTGAGTGCGACAGCACCACGGCCCCGGTCTGGTGCAGGCAGGTGAGGAGTCGTCTCGATGAGTCTCTGGCGATCGATGCTCGGGATGCTCCTGGCGGTAGCGATGGCGTGGAGCTTCGTCACCAGTCCGGCGGGGGTGCTGGCTGCAGCAGCCACCGCAGAGCCCGCTGAGCAGATCGACTCCGCCCGCCTGGCATCGCTGGTGGAGCAGCTCGGTGATCCAGACTACGCCCGCCGACATGCAGCGATGCGGGAGCTTGAGCAGCTTGGCGGGTCAGCGATCGACCAGCTCCTCGAAGCCGCCGAAGAAAGCAACGACCTTGAGATCGCCCTGCGTGCCCGCTGGCTGGTGCACTCGATTCCACTGAGCCGGCCGCACGACTCGCCAGCGGTCACCAAGCTCCTCGACTCCTACAAGGCGTCGTCGCTCAGCGAGCGGGTGTCGATCATGCACCGCCTGCTGCGGCTGGACGATGCAGCAGGCATCGAACCCCTGGGCCGCTTGCTGCGGCTCGAACAATCCCCGGCCGCAGCCCGCGTGGCGGCGGCGCTGCTGGTTCGCGAATGGTCGGCTGGAGATCCTTTCTTCCGTCGCATGATGCCATTGATCCGAGCTGGCATCGGCGAGAGCCAGCGACCGGCGGCCGCGCTGGTGAGGGCCGTGGTTGACTTCGAAGACGGGCAGCCGCAAGCCATCGAGGCGATCCTGTCGGCGAGAGAAACGCTGCTGGCGGGCTCCGTGGAAGCCGGCGAGATGCCGGTGCCGCCACTCGATGCCTCAGATGAGGCGGCGGAGCTCTCCAGTGGTCTTGCCGACTCCACCAACCGGGTGTTCGACCGGCTATGGCTCAAGGCACTCGTCGCGGCCGAGCGGAAGGCCGAGGCAGTGCAGATTGCCGAAGCCCTGCTTGCCGACGTTCGCGACAGCAAGGGTGATGAGGCAGCGGCCTTTCTGGCGTGGTGTGTGGAACACGACCTCGCGGAGGTGGTCGAGACCCTGACGTTCACCGCCTCGGGAACGGTTGATGACGACCTCTTCCTGTCGTTCGCAGCAGCCGTCGCCCTCACGGCAGCCGGCCAAGACGACCGCGGCGAGCAGACCGCAGCAGCAGCGAGTCGGCTTGCCGAGGGGGAGGCGATGGACCGTCTGCAGGCTGCTGTGATGCTCGCGAAGTGGGGAGCGACCGAGTGGGCCAGCCGCGAATACGGGCGGATCGTTGGCGATCCGCAGTCCCAGTCGATTGAGTTTGTGCTGACTGCGGTCATGTTCTCGGAGTTTCTGCACGACCAGGGCCGTGAAGACGAGGCCGCCAAGGCCCTCGCCGCGATCTTCCAGCCCCGGCCCCAAGAGAACGTCGACCCCGACACGATCCTGCGGCAGCTCAGCCGGGAACCCGCCACGACCCGTTCGCGAATGCTCTATTTCGAGGCGGTCGCCGCAGCCGAGCGGGGTGAACTCGGTCTGCAGCGGCAGAAACTCGAGGAGTCGATTCGCACCTCACCCAAAGATGTCGATGCCCTGATCGCGCTGCACGGGCTTGCCGAGGCCACGCCGTTGCAGCGGCAGACCGTGCGGCAGCAGATCGACGCCGCGCTCGCCCAGATCGAGAAAGAGATCGCCGCCAAGCCGGACGAGCCCAACGGCTACAACGAATACGCCTGGCTGGCAGCCAACACGGCGGATGCCACCACCTCCCCCGACCGCCTCACGAAGGCCACCCGCTACTCGCAGCGGTCACTGGAACTGGCCTTCGACAACGCCAGCTACCTCGACACCCTCGCCCACTGCCATGCGGCCGAAGGCAACTTCGACCGCGCGATCCGAGCCCAGACCCTCGCCGCCCGCTACGAGCCCAACAACAACACCATCCGCCGCAATCTCGCACGATTCCAGACCCTCGCCGCCCAAGCCGAAGGACAGGAGTAGGCCGTCTCTTCGCTCCACAAGCGAGGGGGCTCCTGATGGAACGGGACGGGTCCTTGGGCCGCGAAGCGAATACGCCCGCAAGCGGGACGGGTCCTCGGGCCGCGAAGCGAATACGCACGCAAGCGGGACGGGTCCTCGGGCCGC
>CALCGM010000454.1 GCA_937900985.1 uncultured Planctomycetaceae bacterium
GGGCTGATCGATGGCAGTCGCTTCATTCACGGCCCCGACTTCTACAACAACAACGATGGCAGCTTTTCCGTGCAGCTGGTTGTCGTGCCGGAGCCGGCATCCTGGATGCTTGGAGCGATCGGTGCTCTCGGGGTGTTGGCCTCTGCGCGATTTCAGGGGCGTCGCCTGATCAGCGGCAGCGGTTCGTCGTAGATCCAGACGAACTGGTCTTTCTTGAACTTCACGATTCGTGCCGGCTCGCCAAAGAGCCTGCGGAGCGTCGCCTGGTCGAGCCGGCTGGTGACCACAAATGTGGGCTCGATGGCACCGCCGCCGTCGGCTCGCTGGGTAAACCAGCGTCCGTTGTAGTTGCGGTCGTCGAGCCTGCCATCGCGGTACAGCGGAATACAGTGCACGCGACGGTCGGTTTCAAACATCGCAGGCTTGGCCGTCCAGTAGTCGCCGTAGCCGGCGCGGAGGTTTTCGGCCTCCAGTGTCTTCTGGAGTTTCTGGGTGGCCTCGATGCGGGTGACCGCCTGGCTGACCTTTGGCAGCAGCGGCAGGCAGCCGATTGCCAGTGCCACGCCGGCGGCCTGCAGCCCCGGCCGTCGCTCGGGGGTGGTGAGCCGTGAGGCAAGCAGCAGCAGCCACACCCAGGGCAGGAACAACACCGGCAGCACATACCGCAGCTTGCTCTCGTGGATCATCGACCCGGCCAGGAAGGGGAGCACGAACGAGCCGACAGTGGCAAAGATCACCGCGAGTTCGACCGACCGGCGGCGAGACGGTGCGGACGAGCGACTCGCGAGCACGAGCCACACTCCCCGCCCCGCCATCAGGAGCATGATCGCCAGCGGCAGCCAGATCTGCCACTGGCCGCCCGCAACGCTTTGCCGCAGCAGCTCCCGCCAGACCACCATGCCCTTCCAGAGGTTGTGATCAAGCACAGCGGAGAGCCGGCTGGGCCGCAGCTGATCGGCGGCCACCGCCAGCAGACTGACCGCCGCGAGCCCTGTGATGAACCGCAGTTTTTTCCATCGCGGCATTTCTGTCGGCGCGATCAGCAAGGCAACGCACACCGGCGCCGCAAACCAGGCCACAAACACGAGATCGGAGTAGCAGGCCAGCGGCACAAGCACGCTCGCCAGCCAGATCGCTCGCCGTTGGCCCACCGCCTGACCGTGAAAGACCTCGATCATTAGCGGGATCAGCAGCATCCCCGAAAGCACGGCGCCAGAGTGGATGTAGGGCGTGGCGATGAAGGAGAGATAGGTGCCTCCGAGGCCGATCGGCGAGGAGTTGCTGGCCATAAACAGGCCGGCGATCAGCAGGCATCCCCAGAGCACAGCTTCGGGCCAGCGGGCTGTCCGCATCGCCACGAGGAGCCAGCCGATCAGGAAGCCGTAGCTTGCGAGGAGAAAGCCTCCGTAGACGAGGGGCAAGGCTACGTTGGGCAACGGCGAGGCGACGAGGAGGGCGGCCAGTGGCCAGTCGGGAAACACGTAGATCGCGGGTGAGAGCTGCCAGGTGGTGATCGCCGTGGGATCACTGAGCAGGTCCTCAAAGAGCATGAAGGGATGAATCAGATCGCTGTTGTAGGCGGTGCGGTGCAGGGAGATGTTGACCGTGAAGATCAGCGTCATCACGAGCCAGGCAAGCAGAAACAGGCCAGCCCAGAGAAGGGCAGGGGCAGCTCCCGCCGCACGCGACCAGACGTCCGCGGTGGCCTCCGGAGAGAGGGGCGAGGGCCTCGTTGTGGTGGTGGACCGCGGCATGATGCCGATAGTCTGCAGCACGCAGCGATCGCCTGACAAGCCACGCCTTTGGAGCTGCCGGTCAGGTCCGCTCCTGGCCCGTGTCGAGCACCGCCATGAAGGCCTTCTGCGG
>CALCGM010000455.1 GCA_937900985.1 uncultured Planctomycetaceae bacterium
GCTTTCGCTGAGGGCGGGCACGGGATCGTGATCCGCGAGAACGTTTTCTAATGTCGCTTTCATCGCGGCCAATGCAAGGGGCCGCAAGAGAGCGGGTCTGGAAATCTGTGGTGGAGCATCAACGGCGAGGGCGCTGCGACCTGATGCCGCTGTCGCCTCGCTGCCGGGATCAACCAGCACGTCCAGCCACAGGGTCAGTAGCTGTACTTGCCGAGCGCTTCGGCAATCCGAGGCGTGTCGACCGAGGACAGCACGCCGGTGCCGCGGAGATTTCGCTTCCGCTTGGCCGACACGCGGACCTGCAGGTGGCTCGTGCCCGCCCGCCGGTGCTTCACTTTGCCGGTTCCGGTGAGGCGAAACCGCTTTTTCGTGCCTTTGTGGGTCTTCTGCTTTGGCATTTCCTGGCTCCTAGACGATGGTCGATTGTTTCGCAGATTTGCTCAAACACAAGCCCCGCGGCCGCCACTGCCGAAAAAGGGCCGTGCCGACCTCTTTCGAGGGGCGATTGGTTTGGGCTGCTGGCTGGTGGTCTGCCGGCGGGCCTACCTGGGGGCGAGCGTGCAGGTGAGCCGTCGTCCCATCTGCTGCGGCCCCGATTCAACCTTGGCATCTTCGGTGAGTTTTTCGATCAGGCTCTTCATCACGCGGTGGCCCTCGTCGATATGGGCCATCTCTCGACCGCGGAAGACCACCGAGACCACGACCTTGTCTTTGTGGGACAGGAAGGTGCGGGCCTGGTTGACCTTGAACTCGATGTCGTGGTCTCCGGTTTTGGGCCGGAGGCGAATTTCCTTGAGTTTTGTGTGGTGAACGTGTGTTTTGTGCTGCTTTTTCTTCTGCTGGTATTTGAACTTGCCGAAGTCCATGATCCGGCAGACCGGCGGCGACACATTGGGCGCCACCTCCACCAAGTCGAGGCCGGACTCTCGAGCCCGGTCGAGGGCTTCGGCTGTGGGCAGGACACCGAGCTGCTCACCGGTTGCGGTGATCACTCGGACGGGAGAGATGCGAATCTGCTCGTTGATGCGATGCTGCTTCTCGATGGCCGTTGTCTCCGGCTGAGGACGTGCTCACAGCCGGTCGTGGGAATGCACAAAAACCCGCGGACAACCGGCCTCCCAAGCAGAAGAACTCTGCCGTAGGAATCGAGCACCAACAGGCCCTTACTATTTCAATCCCGAACACCCCGCGTCAAGCCGCACAATCCGCAATCTGGCCGGAGGGGGTTCTCGGGCACCCTGTGCCGAGAGCGGCATACTAAGTGTCCTCGGTTCGTTTGCGGCGACTACGTAAGGCTTTCCGGCACGGTGAGCACACTCGTGAGACGCCCCACGGGCTGGCTGCGGTGGCTGCTTCCCCACGAAAATGCCGGAATAACCCGTGTTTTCGGTCTCGAGGGACCCGTTGGCGGGCCGAAAACAGCATCGCTGGCTGGAAAAACTTCAAGTTCTCGATTTTTTTCCGCAGAACCTTCGGGGGGGGTGCCGCGTATAACTCTCCGGTCGTGAGGCCTGCCCGGGGGAGACGGAAGACCTGCCGGGCGGCGTTGTGTGAGAGATTCACGCGGGGAACTGTGAGCGGCAGGGGCTCCTCTTCTCAGGCGTTCGACGCGAACTCGCGACCGGCAACCGGCTTGAGATGTTGGTTCCACCCTCGGCGTGTCAGGGCTGCAGGGGGTGGTGGCATCGAGCACCATGCGGAGGAAAACGCCATGCGGTTCCAGTCATATCCCCCACTTTCGCTCCCCCACCCCGCTCACCATCTGGGGCTTTTTGCTCCGCTGAGGGGCAGTGCCTCCACGGGCCAAACCGTTGGTGATGATGCCGTGTCGTTCACGGGGCTGTTGCCTTCGGGCGGCTCGGACGATCGGGTGCTCTCCATCGAAGATGTGGCAGAGCGATTCAATGTCTCCACCAAGACGATCTCTCGCTGGCGGCACCACGGGCTGGTCGCCCGCCGCTATGAGGTGGGAGGCCGCCGTCGGGTTGGCTTTCTGGAAAGCGAGGTGGAGCAGTTTGCTGCACGCAATGCGTCGCGGGTTGAGCGGGGCAGCCGCTTCAGTCAGCTGACCACCGAGGAGAAAGACAAGATCGTCACCTGGGCCCGGCGGCTGGCAGCGGTGGGCTCTGTGCCGGCCGACGTGCACCGTCGTATCGCGAGCAAACTCGGCCGCAGCGTCGAGACGATCCGCTACACGATCAAGGAGCATGATCAGGCGCATCCCGAGTCGCCGGTCTTCCCGTTTGGCGACGGCCGACTGCGTCCGGAGAGCTGCGCACGGATCTATCAGCTCTACCTCGGGGGCGAGGCGGTCGAGTCGATTGCCAAGCGGTATCGTCGCTCGAGGGCGAGCATCTATCGGGTGATCCTTGGGCAGCGGGCCGAACATGTGATGCAGCTGCCGCTGGACTACATCCCCAACCCTTTGTTTGCCCGCCCCACGGCCGAGCGAATCGTCAACCAGCCGTATCCCGAGAATGCGACGCCGGCGCGGAAAGTCCGGCGGCCGGCGGGGCTGCCGGCGTATCTTGCCAGCCTCTACGAGGTGCCGCTGCTCAATCGGGAGCAGGAGGGCTGGCTGTTTCGCAAGTACAACTTTTTGAAATACCGCGCCTGCAAGCTCCGGGATCAGCTCGATCCCGAGCGGCCGAGCACCCGGCTGATGGATCAGATCGAGAAGCTCTACGAGCAGATCGTGGAGATCAAAAACAGGCTCGTGCGGGCGAATCTGCGGCTGGTGGTTTCGATTGCAAAGAAGCGGGTGTCGGTCAACGACAGCTTCTTCGACCTTGTCAGCGACGGCAACATGTCGCTGATCCGGGCGGTGGAGAAGTTTGACTACGCCCGTGGCAACAAGTTCAGCACGTATGCCTCGTGGGCGATCATGAAAAACTACGCCCGCACGATTCCCAATGAGCACAAGCAGCGGGAGCGGTTTCGGGCTGCCGATACCGAACTGCTGCAGGCAGCGACCGACACCCGTGCCGACGAGCACCGGCAGCGGATTGCCGAACGGGAACGGCTGCACCAGGTGGAGCAGTTTCTCGATCGCCTCGACTCGCGAGAGCAGACGATCATCATCCGCCGCTACGGCCTCGACCACGAGCACGAGCCGCAGACCCTCAAGGAAGTCGGCTCCGCCCTGGGTGTGACCAAGGAACGGGTGCGGCAGATTGAAGCGAAGGCTCTCGAGAAGCTCCGCGAGGTCGCAGAGACTGAGCATCTGCAGCCAGAGCTTGAGACCTGAGCTGCTGTCCTCGCGGTCCGTGGGAAAAGCCATTCGTGGCCTTTTTCCACTCAGGCGACGCCCCCAAAGCCGAGGTTTTGGGGGTCGCCGGTCGCCGCATCCTGCGGCGGCAGACGTGTGTCACAGTCTGCTAGCGGTCGAAGCAGATACACACCGGCTTCGGCACGCGAACGGTCTGCCCGGTGAACTCCAGACGTCCCGTGTCGCCATCGATGGCGAACACGGTGACGGTGTCGGAGTCTTGGCCGGCGGCGAGCAGCCAGCGGCCATCGGGTGAGATGTTGAAGTTGCGGGGCGTCTTGCCCCGGATCGGCTCGACACCCAGCAGCGTCAGCTGGCCGTTGGCTTGGTCGACCTCAAACATCGCGATCGAGTGGTGGCCCCGGTTGGAGCCATAGAGGAAGCGGCCCGAGGGATGGATCACCACCTCGGCCGTGGAAAAGCCTTCACGGTCGGTGATTTCTGCTGGGATGGTCGAGACCGTCTGGAACGGGATCAGCGTGCCCTCCTCGGTGTCGAAGTCGAAGCCGGTCACCGTCAGGGCCAGTTCGTTGATCACGTAGGCACGGCTGCCGTCGGCAGTGAAGGCGATATGGCGGGGGCCCGATCCTGGCGGCACAACGCCGCCCGACTTCGGCTCGATCGTGGCCTCTTCCGCATCGAGGGCATGCACAAGCACGATGTCGATACCGAGATCGGGCACCAGCACGAAGCGGCCGTCGGGCGACGTGCGGGCGCAGTGGGCATGGGGCCCCTGCTGTCGCTGCTCGTTGACACTCGACCCCTCATGCTGAATGAAGCCTCCCGGCACGCCTTCAACGGCCGGCTCGAGTCCGCCATCGTCTCGGATCGCCATGCAGACGGTGCTGCCGCCGCCGTAGTTGGCAGCCACCACGCAGCGGCCCGAGGGGTCGACCGACACCTGGCAGGGGCCGCCACCGAGCGACGGCTGCTCGTTGATCGACTGCAGCGAGCCGGATGGCAGGTCGATCGACAGCGCCGTCAGGCCACCGGTTCGCTTGCCGTCGAGATCAGCAATCTCCGACACGCAGTAGAGCAGCGGCCGCGAAGGATGGCGGGCCAGAAACGATGGATTGGCCACCTCCGCAGCGAGCATGGGCTCACCGAGTTTTCCCGTTTCCGTGTCGAAGCGAGCGACGTAGATGCCCTCGCTCTCCGTGCCGCGTGTGTAGGTGCCAAACCAGACGAGCTCATCGGCGGTGCTGACCTGCGACGCCAGCAGGCAGCCTGCGACAAGCGGAGCAACAGCGAGGACAACGCGGGCGAGGGAGAGGTCGATCATCAGAACGCTCCAGGGAAAGTGATGCCGGTGGGGCCGAGGGGCATCGTCTGCTGTGTCAGCCCTCGGGATCGCGTAGGATGCTAGTGCAGGATTGTCGATGTGTGGACGATCCGCCGCAAGCGGCTGTTGCTGGTTGATCCATGGAGGATGCAATCACCGGCCGTCTGCTCTGAGAATCGTGAGGAAGGCCGCTCGTCGCAGCATAAAGGCCAAGCCATGATCGAGCTGTTTCCGTTCGGCTTTCCGTCGGCAACGCGTTTCTCTCTCGTGATGCTCGTGGCCACGCTGGTGCTGCACATGGTGTTTATGCACTACGTGCTCGCCGGAGCTGCCTACCTGGCCTTTGGCCGATTCATGGGGCCGAAGCGGTGTGCGGTCTGCGGCTGGCAGGCCATCCTGATCGACTGGCTTCCCTTTGCCACGGGGCTGGCGATCGCGGCTGGAGTGGCACCGTTGCTGTTTGTGCAGATCCTCTATCAGCGGGAGTTCTCCACCGCCAACCTGCTGCTCCCGCACCGCTGGATGGCGATTCTGCCGGTGCTGCTTGTCTGCTTTTCTCTGCTCTTTCTACAGAAATCCGCCTGGATCACGCGGCGGGCTTGGTTCTGGCGGATCCCCGTGGCTGGGGCCGCCTTCGCCGGCTTCGCGTTTCTCGCCTTCAGCTGGACCGAGAATCATCTCCTCTCGCTCGATGAAGCCGCCTGGCCCGCGGTCTACGGCTCCGGGTCGATCCGCGACGCGTCGGCTGGCCTGCTGCCGCGGCTGGGGATCTGGTTTTTTGCCGCCTTCACGACGCTTGCCGTGGAGCTCGCCTGGCAGGGGCGGCTGCTTGGAATGCAGCTCGTGCAGCCTCCGCAGGGAGTGGCGGTGATGGGGCTTTCGGCAGTGCGGCGGCTCGCCCTCACGGCCACCAGCGGCGGGCTCGGCGTGCTCGCCTGCGGAACAGCCTACGCGTGGACACTCCCTGGTGAGGCGATGCAAGCGGTGACGGGCCCCCTCGGAGGCGGATGGCTGACCGCTGCTGTGGCGGGCCTTGCCATGCAGCTGGCCGCGTGGGCATGGGTGGCGGTGCAGGATCGTTTTCCGCTGCCCGTGCTGCTGGCAGCCACGGCCGGCTGTCTCGTCAGCCTCACGTCAGGTGTTGTGCTTCGGGAGGTGGTGCGGGTGTCGATGGTTGACATCGAAGCCCTGGCGAACGCTCATGCAGAGGCCGCCACGATCGGCGGCCTCTCTGTGTTTCTGCTTTTTACCGCCGCCATCGCCGCTGCCATCGTGTGGTGCATTCGCACCGCAGCACGGGCGACGTGAGCGGGGCCAAAGCCCTCACTCACCCAGCGTGGCCAGTCGGATATCGCGAAACTCAGCCCACATCGGACGGCCCGCATGCAGCTGCAGGGCGAGCACCCCCGAAGACAGCGCCCGCTCCGGATCTTCGTCGGTGAAGTCGAGCACGAGTCGGCCGTTGAGGTAGTGCTGGATGTGGTTGCCTTCGGCCCGGATGATCACGTCGTTCCAGTCGTCGACCTTCATTAGTTCGCGGAAGGCTTCCTGGTCGATCAGCTCGCCAATCACTTCCTTGCCGTCGGCCTTCCAGACGGCCCGCTCGCCCACCATGCAGATCCGCCCCCGCTTGCCGCCTTCGTCGTAGATAAAACTCGGCACGTTGGGGAAGTCTTCCTCGTTGCGGATTTCATGCTGATATCCCCGGACCACCCAGGCGTTGCGAGGAGAGCCCTCGGTGATGTGCTTCGAGCGATACTGAATGCCCGAGTTGTTGTCGACCGTGCAACGGAACGAAAGCCGCA
>CALCGM010000456.1 GCA_937900985.1 uncultured Planctomycetaceae bacterium
GATCGGCAAGCCGTGGAGGGTCTTGATTGCGGAACGACCGAAAGCGAATCACGACCGCTCCACTGTAAGGTCGCTGGGTGCGGTCGACGCGTGCACGCACACAAAGAGCTGGCCATCGCGGTCTTCGATCGGAAACGACTGCTGCCGCACCGTGACCGCGGTGCAGTGCTGGCCGGTGGTGGCGTCGTATTCCCAGCCATGCCACGGGCAGGTGAGCGTCGTTCCGCAGAGCGAGCCCTGGCCAAGCGGCCCGCCCTGGTGGGCACAGAGGCCGTCGAGGGCGTGCCAGGATCCGTCGACGTTGGCGATGGCGACGATGCGGTCTCCTGCCAGCTTTTCGATCACGCTTCCCGGCGGGCACTCATGTGCGGCCGCCACATGAATCCATTCAGCCATACGCTCTCGCCGTGATTCGTTGCCCGCGGTGCTCGATTGCCCGTGCCATGCCCCACCACTTCTCTAAGCCACACCGCTATTCTGAAAGCCGCCAGGCATCACGCAGCCTGCCGACGTTTTGTAACCTTCGGCGGGGCACCCCGCCAGCGGTTGTGCACCCACCAGTACTGTGCGGGCACGCGGCGGATGGCACCCTCCAAAAGCGAGGTATACCACTGTGAGAGGGCCTGGTTGTCGGCTGCTTCGGGGCGGCCCTCCGCCGGATCGACCAGCCCCTCCAGCCTGACATCGAAGGCGAAGAGGCCGCTGCGTCGGGTGGCCGTGAAGACCATCACGGGGGCTTCCGAGGTCAGCGCAAAGACGGCAATCGCCTTGTGGACGCTCACGGGGCGGTCAAAAAAATCGACCCAGCTGCTCCGCGGGCCTGCAGCCTGATCGCCGAGCAGGCCGAGGGCTCCGTTTTCGGAGAGCACCTGTGACACGTCTGGCGCACTTCCCTTTTTGGGGAGGATTCGCTGGCCTCGCGACTCGCGGAAGCCGGTCACGAACCGGTCGAGGAGTGGGTTGTCGAGTTCGCGAGCGACGGAGAACGTGCGAAACCCGAAGACACCGAAGAGATAGGCGGCGAGCTCAAAGTTGCCGTAGTGGCCCGAGAGCACGACCTTGGGGCGGTCCGACCACATCGTCCGCACCACCTGCTCCATGCCGTGGATGCGGAGGTGCCGCCGCCAGGTGGTCATGTGAAGCACCCGGTTGGCGTGGGCGATTTCGATCACCATCAGCAGCAGGTGTTCCCACATGCCGCGGGCGGTTTCGCGGATCTGATCGATTGACCAGTCGGGGAAGGCCTTGTGGAGGTTGTCGCGGACGACCGCGCGGCGGATGCGGAGCCGATTGGCGAGGATGATCGAGAACTGCCGGGCGAGCCGCTCGCTGGTGCTCCGCGGAATCGCCTGAATGACGCAGATCGCAACGCGGACGGCGATGTAGACCGTTCGGTCGATCGCCCGCTGTCGAAGGGTGCGTGTCATCCGCCTTGCTGCCTCTCCATTGCCTGGCGACGCTGGTCGCCGGCCGGTCGTCCCTGACCTCATTGTCGGCCACCAGCGGGCAGTTTCACGAATCGCGCCGTTTCAGACTAGATCGTTTTCGCGGTTTGGGCAGGCGAGGCAGGATCGGGCTGATGCGGGTGGCCACATGAATCAGCCTGCCGATTGCGAGAGTGCCGCGGCGAGCCCAACGGCGTTGAAGCCGGCATGCAGCGTGAGGCTGGCCAGCAGCGAGCCGGTTTGGCGGGTGAGATAGCCCGCCGCCACGCCAAAGCCCACCAGCGGTATCCAGCCGAGCCCGTGGTCGACATGCGCCAGCCCAAAGGCGGCCGCCGAGATCGGAACTGCCGCCGCCGGCGCGACCCGCTCAAGCCAGCCCTGGAGCACGCCGCGAAAGAAAAACTCCTCTGCCAGCGGGGCCACCAGCACGGCGGACGTGGCGGTCAGCAGCAAGGCATGGGGCCCGCGTTCGGCAGCCAAGAAATCGAGGATTGGGTGGTGGTAGGGCACGATCTGGTTGAGCAGCCCGGCGATGATCAACAAGGCGGGGGTGATCGCCAGCAGCATCAGCAGGCCCGCAGCGATGTCGGCGATGGGCCGGCTGCTTCCCAGCCGCAGCGCGGGCCAGCCGCCGCCGCGAATCGCCAGCACGGGAATCGCCACTGCCAGCGTCATCACCGACGCCACGATGCTCGCAGCGAGCTGCTGCCACACGATCGTACCCTCGGCGAGTGGCCGCGGGAGGAGCAGCTCGGCGGCGACGACCTGGCAGGCCAGGTGCAGCAGGATCACCGCCGCGACATCCGGGCCTGCCCAGGGGGGCGTGGGGCGGGGCCGCGGCTGGAGGAGCTGGCGGCCTTTTCCCCAGATGAGCGATGAGGCCGCCAGGGCACTGACCGCAACGGCGGCGATGGCCACCACGCCGGCGGTTGGCCCAGCCTCGGGCGCACCTGCCGGCGTGTCCGCTCGGGCGGCGGCGGTGGCTTCTTCGGTGCCGCCCGGCTGTGGATTCACGCTGCCGTGCCTCCGGTGAGCACCCTTCTGGCGGCCCAGAGATACTCCAGGCCCGACCAGACCGTCAGCAGGATGGCCGCCCATGCGGTGACCGCGGCGATTGTCGGCAGGCTGCTCTCAAGCGGCTCGCCCAGGCCAGCCGCCAGGCCGCCGCGGACGATGAGATCGGCAGGAATCGCCACCGACTGCAGGACCATCTTGAGCTTGCCCGAAACGCCGGCTGAAAAGTCGATTCCGTGCCGTTCCATCTCGCCGCGGACGCCCGTCACGACCAGCTCCCGCACCACCACCACCACGG
>CALCGM010000457.1 GCA_937900985.1 uncultured Planctomycetaceae bacterium
TCGCCGTTTCACACACCCGCATCCCCGTGCCCCGCACTCGCTCCACCACGCCATCGGCCTCGAGCTGCGAATACGCCTTGGAGACCGTCATCGGATTGACGGCCAGGCCCTCGGCCACCAGGCGAACGCTCGGCAGAAACTCACCTGCCATCAGCTGCCCGCCCGCGGCGAGCGCGGCAATCTGCGACACGAGCTGCCGATAGATCGGCACCCCCGAGGTTGGCTCAACAGAAAACGGAAGCACGCTGCCCATGTGTATTGTGACACTAATACACTTAGCAGACACAGTCAAGCGTTGAGAAAACGAATCGCTCGCGCGAGTCGCTGAAAAGGAGCCGTCTGCCGCAGGCCTACTGCCGCTGCGGAATCTCGCCGTCGCTGCGGTGGCCCAGCTGGTGCAGCACCTCGGGCGAGACGAGGTTGCCCAACGCCCGCGTCGAGCCGTCCGCCATCCCCACCATGATGATGCCGGGGTGGTAGCTGCCGAAGCCGCCGACAGCCAGCGGATCCTCCGGCTGATCTTCCTCAAGCCCGGGCTGCCACTGCGGCGGATCGGTAATCGAGGAGGTGTTGCGGAGCGTGGCCCGTGTTCCGGAAATCCAGCCGAGATCCGCCTCGCCGAGGAAATGCTCACCGATCAGCAGCGTGTTGGAGCTGCCGTCTTCGATGTCGCTAAAGCGGATCGCGCTGTTGAGAAACAGCATGCCGGTGTTGCTCGTGTCGATTGGGGCCTCGGCATCGTGATGACAGCCGGCGTAGGTCGTGTGGGCCACCTCATCTTCCCTGATGCCAAACCGGGAGGGCTCCGGCGACGACGGACACAGCAGCACAGAAACCTGCGACTGCCGCACCGGCTGATTGGCCTCGCCATAGGCTCCAGCAGACTCCTGGAAGTTGCGAAACAGCGCTGTCTGCTCGATGTAGGGCAGGATTCGCACAACCCAGCTGATATGGCTGCCTTCCTCCACACTGCGGATCGGGCCATCGGGATTGGTCACCCCCGCCGGGAAGTGCTCCAGGTGAAACTCATGGCTGTGCAGCGAAAGGCCGAGCTGCGTGATGTTGTTGGCGCAGCTGCAGCGGCGAGCAGCCTCACGCGCAGCCTGCACGGCCGGCAGCAGCAGGCTCACCAGAATCCCGATGATCGCGATCACCACCAGCAGCTCGACGAGCGTGAAGGCTGCAGGCAGCCGACGGCCGGCCGTGAGCCCCGGCCTTCCGACAGAAAGACAACGTGACGACGCCATCATGGAACGGTCTCCTCAGGGGGTAGTGAGTTTTCTTGGGCAGGAAGCGAAGAATCTTCAGGCAGGGGCACAGGAGAAAGAGGCAAGGTGCGACTGCGGCGGACCGCCCGAGGGCCTTCAATCGGGTAGCTGCAGGCGGCGGTCAGCTGCCACTGCCCCTCCTCGCGGGCCACGCTGAGGCTCAGGCGGGCCGGAGCAGAGCCCGTGATCTCATCCGCCGGCACGTCCCACTGGGCCTCAAGCGGACGGAGGCCGCCATCGGCAAGCTGGGCACGGCCCCGCCGCACGGCAGCATCGAGGAGCAGCTCCGCCTGCCGCAGGTGGTGCTCACTGCGAAACTGGCCCCGGGCCGCCAGCGAGCCCTGCAGCATCGCCAGGGCGATCAGTGAAAACGTGGCCAGGCAGGCAACGACCATCACCACCGCCACGCCACGACGAGGCGACGCAGCATCCGGCCGCCCCAGTCTGCCTGCTCCGTGCGTTCTCACGGCGTCACCTCCTCAACACCAGCCATCGCAGCGGGGTCAACGGCCGCCACCAGCTGAACCTCAAGCGGTGCGGCCGTCCGCGGCATGTGGGCCTTGGCGGCGTCTGGCACCGTCGTGCCGGCAAGCGCAACGCAGCCGCTCGCCAGGGCCGTCTCCCACCGCATGCCCGCGGCAAGGACGTAGTCTTCGCGGGCGACGCGTTGCCCACGCGTGATCACGCGGGTGAGCCCCTGCGGCGTGGTGCGATAGGCAATCTCCACGCCCTCCGGCAGCGTGAGCCGCAGCAGCGGCTGCCTCTCGACGTCTGCGGCGGCTTCCGGCAGTTCGACAGCCACGGCCTGCCGCACGTCGTCGCGGTAGTCACGGGCCAGTCGCATTGCGGTGCGATCCCGCTCAAGTTCCTGCCGCGACAACGACTGCTGCCGCATCCCGGTGTGCAGCAGTCCGGTCGCCACCGCCATGGCAACGCCGAGGCCAGTCAGCACCGCCAGCAGCTCCACCAGCGATGTCCCTCGTGGGCGCCTTGTGCACCGCCGCGTCATGGCAGCTCCTCCGGCAGTGGCGAAGGCTCCGCGGCGAAGGACGCAGGCAGCCAGACCGCCAGCGTCAGCGGGTGCTCCCTGCGGCCGGTCTCGTTCCAGGTCAGCGACAGGAGCACCCGCTCGCCGAGCGAGGTCGGCTCTCGTGTGAAGGCGAGCTTTACGCCGGGCAGCCGCCGCAGGGCGGTCGCCGATGGCGTCAGGCTCGCCAGATCGACCGTGCCAGCAGCGGCCTCGATCCGCTCGGCCTGGTTGGCCAGCTCCTCCATCGCCACCCGTTCCCGCCGCGATTCCGCCAGCAGCCGCTGGTGCCGAACGTAGAGCGGCACCGTCGAGGCCATCGCCGCCACCAGCAGCGAGAAGGCCGCGATCAGCTCAAAGCTTGAGATGCCCCGTCGGCGGGCTGCCGCCCGCCTGTTCCATGCGTGTCTCACGAGAGGCCTCCCACGAGATCCTGCAGGGGCCCCAGCACCGCCAGCGACTCCACCAGCACCAAGAGCCCCATCGCCACCACGCCAACCGGCACGAGCAGCTCCGCGGCCAGCGTCCAGCGGCGTCGGCATCGTTCACGGCGGCGAGCGGCCACCGCTGTGAGCAGCCAGCCACCATCAGACGGCCGCGCGAGCGTGGAGAACTGCTCCGCCGCCACCCGTCCGATCAGCCGAGCGAGCGGCCCCTGCTCATCCGAGTGTGTCGCGAGCCGCGCGAGCCTGCGGGCCAGCCTGCGATCGCTCTGCACCTCCGCCAGCTGCCCCGCCGCCTCGTGCAGCGGCCGGCCCGCGGCCACCGCCACGCCCAGCATCTCCATCGCGGCAGACGCCCGCTCTCCCGCCTGGAGCGGCCAGGCACACCGTCGCCTCAGCCGCCGCGACACCAGCAGCACCACCGCAGCTGCGACCGCCAGCGGCACCATCGCCGACGCCAAGACGACAAAGCCACTCATCGCTGAGGCCAGTTCGAGGCTTGCTGGCCGCTGCATCCCAAACTCATCGATGATCTTCGCGTAGATCGGCACGATTCTCAGCGAGAGAAACCCGGCCACCCCCAGAAACATCACGAGCACCACGGCCAGATAGCCGATCGCCACGCGGTATCGCCAGGAGAGCACTGCCTCCCGCTTCATGGCGGCGGCGACCACCTGCGGTAGGAGACCGGTGCGTTCGCCAAAGCGGGCCGCCACCACATGCTCATCGAGCAGCGTGGCCAGGTTGCCGTCGACGACCCTCTCGAGCGATTCGCCGGCAGCGAGCCTCTCGGCGATGCGTCTGACGCGTTTCGCCTGCCGCGGCCGCTGGCTGTCGGCCCACGCGGCGAGCATCGGTGGTGCTGCCACACCCGCCTCCGCACAGGCCGCCAGAATCCTCAGGATCGACGCCGACTCCACACCGCTGCAAGCGCGACCGGGCAGGGCATTCCAGAGGCGGCGTGTGAGGGGAAAGAGCGGCATACGTCGGCACTCACCTGCGGCTGCGGCTATGACAGCGCGCTGACCAGTGAAATCAGAGGCATAAACAGGGCGATCACGATGAAGCCCACGAAGATTCCCACCACGCCGATCGCCACCGGGCCGATCAGCCACTGCGTGGTGGAAAGCCCACCCCGGCCGCGATCACGGTGGCACTCCGCGATCGCCATAAGCAGCACGCTCGCCGCTTTTGGTTCGTAGGAGAGCGCCTCGAGCGCCGCGGTGGTCATCGGCCCTCGTCTCGCGGGCATCGCCGCAGTCGTGGGGCGGACGCGGGCCGCCGCTGCGGCCAGCTCGATCGCATCACCACGGGGAATCTCAGCAGCCGCGAGCGACGCCAGTGATCTGGTGAACGTTTCCGCCGCTCGGGCTCCACGGGGCGACCGAGTGATCACCAGCCAGCGGCCGATGGCAATCAGGGCAGCCGCCACCAGCAGCGGCCCCCACGCTGTGGCCATAAACTCCGCGAGGCTGATCACCGCCCGCGTCGCGGCCGGCAGCTGCATGCCAAAATCTGCAAACATCGCAGCGAACAACGGCACGACCATCGCCGACAGCAGCGACACGACCAGGATGGCCATGCCGACGATGATCAGCGGATACGCGATCGCCGCCCAGCCCAGCGACACGTGCGACCGCGGCCGCTCCGCGGCGTCAAGCAGATCGTCAAGCCGGAGCGGCTGCTCACCGCGATGCGCCAACAGCGGCAGCCAGCACCGCGTGTCGGCAGCAGCAGCGCGGCGTGCCGCCTGCGTATCACCAGAGGCGAGCACCCCCGCCATCACCTTCCACGGCCGCCCCTGCCGGGCCGGCAGATCGTCGCCGATGGCCCGGGCAAGGCTCGCGGCATCGCGATGACGGGCCACCGCATCGGTGACGTATCGAGCCAGTGTGTCGCTCATGAACCGGGGCTCCACGGCGGGGCCACCGGCATGGAGGCGATCGTGTCGAAGAGCCGCGTCAGGGGCACAAACAGGGCGATGCCGTAGAGCAGCACCGCCATGCCGGCCACGAGGGCGCCGACGACTGGCAGGAGCCGCACCCGTCGCTCCCCAACCGCATCCGACATCTCTTGATAAAAGCGGGCCACCGCAGCAAACGCCCGCGGCCCCTCGGCCAGCCGCTGCTTCCGCAAGAACTGCATCAGCGGAGGCGGCGTCTTGGCGAGGCCTCTGGCCGTGGTGACCGGCCCAAGGTCTTCCAGAATCTGCTCACAGCGCTCTGGGCCGATGTCGATCTCGTCACAGATGCCTTCGAGCTCGCTCGCCACGGCCGCCCATCGCCGCGACACCTCCACGCGTCGCTGCCCCTGCGAGCCCCAGACGGCCGCCACAACGAGGGCCGCCGCAATCCATGCGGGCACCCCCACGGCGTCAAACACGGGTGAGGCCGTCACCTCTGGTGGTGGCAGGGCCATCTGCATCGGCTCGGCAAAGGCGTTGATCAAGGGATCGAGCACGAAGGCGAGCACGACAATCCCTGCCACCGCGGCCAGCACCACTCCGATGGGATAGCCGAGGGCCACGACCCGCTCCCACCGGCGGCGGCGATCGAGGGCGACGATTCGCTCGAGAAACCCCAGCAGCATGCGGATATCGCCACCAGCTGCCGCGAGCCGCATGATGCCGCGAGCCGGTGCGGGCACGATCGAGAGAATCGCATCGACCGCGTCGCTGGAGTCGCTGCCATCGCCATCGCGGAGCGTGCCGGCGACCGCATCGAGCGACTCAGCAGACTGCCGCTCAACGCCCGCAGGGAGCCCCACACCAAGCCGCAGGGCGACAGCCATCAGATCGGCTGCATCCGCCGCTCGGGCCGATGGCGATCCAGCACCATGCTCGGCATCTCCTGGCAGCTGCGACATCGCTCAGCTTTTCCCCTGCCGCGGGTTCCCATCCACGCATTGGCGAACACTTTACCCGCAGAGCCTCCGTCTCCACAATCAGCCGCTGCGGAGCGTTGCTTGACTGAGCCCACACACCCCTACTTGGGGATCTCGTTGAGCACCTCGTCGTGCAGCCAGTCGAGCATGCGATCGGGCCAGTGCTGAATGCTCTGCCGCTGCGAGCGTTTCCCCATGCCGAAACCGTGACCGCCGCGAGCGTAGATGTGGGCCTCGTAGTCGACACCGATTTCGCGAAAGCGGTGCATGAGATTCAAGAGCACGCTGGTGTGGTTGTCGTCGGCTGCGATCAGCATGAAGGCCGGCGGCGTGTCGTCTGGGAGACGAGAGGGAATGCCCACGGGCCCGGGATAGACCAGCATCTGGAAGTCGGGCTTGGCATGTTCGCGGTCGACGGGATCGGTTGCCTGCGGATCTCCGTCGCCCGGCTTGTAGCAGGTGATCGAGACCACCTCGCCGCCTGCAGAAAAGCCGAGCATGCCCACCTTCCCGGTGGTCAGGCCAAACTCCTTCGCCCGAGCCCGCACGGTTCGCACCGCTCGCTGACCATCCTGAAGCACATGCTCCTCAAACTTGTAGGGCAGGCCGGGCTGCCGCGAGAGCCGATACTTCAGCACAAACGCGGCATAGCCGTTGTCTGCCAGAAACTCCGCCGGCTCCACACCGCCTCCCTGGAACCCGAGCTTCGCGAGGCCGCCGCCGGGGACGACGATGATGCCCACGCCATTGGCCTTCTCCGGCTCGGGCAGAAACACCGTCAGGCTTGGGTTGTGGATGTTGGTGATGCTCCAGCCTTCTTCCACCTCCGCTTCATCCTGGCGGTCTTCAAAGCCCGGGGCACCATGCTCCCAGAGAGAAATCACCGTGGGCTCGGCGGCCGCAGCAGCTGCGGCGAAGGCGATCAGTGGCAGCACCGCTGCGGTGGCATGTCGAAGCATGGTCATCGAAAAGCTTTCCAACGAAAAGGAAACAATGTCAGAGAACAATGTCAGAGAACAAAGAACGATCACACGGGCACGCAACCGCCACGAACTCGGTCAGTCGATTTCGGCCACCGCGCGGATCGGCGAGCCATCACGACCGACGATCTTCAGCGGAAACCCGATGAAGCGAAACTCGTCCGGCAGCTGATCGAGATTGGTGAGTCCTTCGACGATCACGATCTCCACATCCTTCGCGAGCAGGATGTGATGACACTCCAGCCAGTCCGTGCTCGGCGTGGGCGTGTCCATCCCGATCATGCCGATCCTGCGATCCGCCATCCAGCGGGCAGCCTCGAGCGTGAGCGTGGGAAACTCCTTAAAGAAGGTCTCCGTGCCGAAGGCCCGGCTCCAGCCGGTGCGGTAGATCACCCGAGCACCGGGCGTGAAGCGGGCAGCGTGCGGCTCAAACATCTCCACCGTCAGCGGCGTCGATGGCGCCAGGGCCCCGCCGGGAGCCAGGTCCACCAGGCAGGCCGGCCCACAGAAGCGATCGAGCGCGATCTGCTCGAGCGTCTTGCCGTCGTCATAGAAGTGGAACGGCGCATCAAGGTGCGTGCCCTGATGGCTGCCCATCGAGAGCTGCGAGAGGTTGTAACCCCGCTCGCTGACGGTGCAGTGCACCTTCACCGAAAGCTGCGGGTCGTCAGGAAAGTTGGGCAGGCCATCAGCGAGCGGATGGCTCAAATCAATGAAGCGCGACATGGTGTTTCTCCCCGAAAGTCGCCGACAGCCTACCCGCGGGACGCACGACTTACAGCCACACCAAGCCTCCACTTCTTTGTCAGTGACGGGACGCAAGCGGGACGGGTCCTCGGGCCGCAAAGCGGATACACGTGCAAGCGGGACGGGTCCTCGGGCCGCGAAGCGGCCTCGGCTTTGCCGAG